>NZ_JBEPDB010000136.1:0-13697 GCF_040300025.1 Dactylosporangium sp. NPDC000555
GCATCCAGATGGGAGACCCGGTAAGGCGCACGGCCCAACCCCTGATGAGCGGCCACTCCGCTCCGCTCCGTACCACTCACGCCGACACCTCCGCTCCGGCGATGCGGTGCTCCCGCAGCCGCTCGTAGAAGGGGCGGTGGTAGGCGATGAGCGCGTCCACCCGCTCGGCGTCGGCCGGGTCGATCGGGTGCTCGTTGGCGGCGACGGCGAAGCCGCTGCTGCGGGACACGTCGCGGTGCCACGCCTCGGTCCGGGCCCACTCGGGGCGGGCACCCTGGTCCCAGGTCAGCGCGTCGGGCAGGAACGGCAGGCCGGTCAGCTCGCAGTAGCGGGCGACGACGGCGGGCGGGTCGGTGACGAGGTCGTCGCCGTCGACCACGACGGCGGGCACGCCGGCCGCCCGGACGACGTTGAAGATCTCGTACACCCGCTCGAAGCCGATCTCGTCGCGTTCGACGCCGCGGTTCATGGCGTAGTGCGAGCCGACGACGGCGGCGGGGTCGCGGATCATGAACGTGTTGGTGAGGTCGCTATGCAGCCGCGGGTCGGCGAGCAGGGCGTCGTAGCGGTAGTCGGTGGTCTCCTTGACGAACAGCCGCCGGTCGCCGGTGCGGGCCCGGTCCAGCAGGAGTTCGAAGAGCTCCTCGACGGAGGTGGCGGTGGCTTCGCCGAGATCGAACCGGCCGGTGGCGGCGAGGTTGGAGAAGGGTTCGTGCACGACGTCGAGGTCGCCGCGCTCGATGATCATGCGGAGGAAGGCGGTAGAGCGCGAACGCGGTACCGCCCACATGACGATGACGGGCGGGGTGCTCACTGCGACCACTCCGTCGGCTCCCGGTCCCAGCGGTGCCGGCGCAGCTCGTCCAGCAGGGCCGGGTCGAGCGGCGGGGCATCGCTGGTGGCGATGTTGGCGCGCACGTGCGGGAGGGTGCGCATGCCCGGGATGACGGTGCTGACCTGGGGGTTGGCGAGGATGAAGCGCAGCGCCGCCTCGGGCAGGCCGACCCCGTCGGGCAGGACGGCCTTCAGTGCCTCGGCCCGCGTGACGCTGGCCTCGAGGTTTGCCGGCACGAAGTAGCTGTTGCGCCAGTCGCCCTCGGGCCAGGTGCTCTCGCGGGTCAGGGTGCCGGTGAGGCTGCCCTCGTCGAAGGGGACCCGGGCGATGACGGCGATGTCCAGGTCGGCGCAGACGCCGAAGAGCTTGTCCTCGGGTGCCTGGTCGAAGAGGTTGTAGATGACCTGCACGGCGTCGATGAGGCCGGTCCCGAGGGTGTCGAGGACGTTCCACGGCTCCCAGCGGTTGACGCTGATCCCGATCCCCTCGACGAGGCCCTGATCGCGCAGGTCGGCCACGACCCGCTGCCACTCCGGCTCGCGGGCCCAGGCGTCCTCCCAGACGTGGAACTGCAGCAGGTCGATGCGCTCGACGCCGAGGTTGTCCAGGCTGCGGTCGACGTATTCGCGGATGTGCTCCTCGGGGAAGACGTCACCAATCGCCGAGTCCCGGGTGGATGGCCACCGGCGGTCCTTCGGCGGGATCTTCGTGGCCACCTTCAGCCCGCCCGCTGCCGGAGCCGCGCCGACGCCGGTGAGCAGTCCGCCGAGCAGCCGCTCGCTGTGGCCGCGGCCGTAGATCCAGGCGGTGTCGAAGAAGTTGCAGCCGAGCCGGACGGCCTCCAGCAGGGCTTCCTTGCCGGTGGTGTCGTCGGCGCCGGTCCAGCCGCCCTCGCCGCCGCCGATGCCCCACATGCCGTAGCCGATTTCGCTGACCGGCCAGCCGAGCCGGCCGAAGGTGCGATACCGCATCGATCGTCCTCCTTGTCCTCTGGGCCGCTCACACGGCGACGGCGAGTGGCTCGCGCCACCGGTTGCCGCCGGTGCCGAACCGGGTCTGCTGCAGGGCCCCGGACGCGGTGACGTCCACGGCGGTGGGGCGGGCGGTGCCGCGGTGCAACGTGAGCGTGACGGTGGCCGAGGCCCGTTCGAGCAGCGCGTCGAGCGCGGTCCGGGCGGACACGGCGGCCGGGTCGGCATACCAGGCCTCGTAGACGGCGGCGCCGAGGGTGCCGCTGAGCTGTTCGTAGAGCGCCCGCGAAGGCTGGTCGAGGCTGGTCTGCAGCACGCGCCGCCAGGCAGCGCCCAGCACCTCCAGCGCCGGCGCCTCGTAGACGCCGCGGCAGACGGTGCCGATGATGCGCCGCTCGACCACGTCGCGCAGCCACACGCCGTGGCGGGCGCCGAGTTCGCCGGCACGCCGCAGGATGGCGACCGGGTCCGGCCCGCTGCCGTCGATGTCGGTGATGCGGCCTTCGGCGACCGTCACGGTGACGGTGTGCGGGTCGTCGGGGGCGTCGGCGGGCCAGCGGCTCCAGCGGGGCCGCAGTGTGCGCGCGTCGACGGGCACCCCGAGGTCCTCGAGGGCCGCGGACTCGTGCGAGGCCCCGGCGAGCGAGGCGTCGGTCGACCAGTCGGCGCCGCTGCCCTCATCCAGCGGCAGGCCGGCCGCCTGAACCGCGTCGAGCATCGCCTCGCGGCCCGGGAAGCGGCGCAGCGCGGCGGGATCGGTCCAGGGTGCGTACACGTCCAGGCCCGGCGCTAACCGGGCGGTGTAGCGGGCAAATCGGCGCTGGTCGTTGCCGCCGCCGACGCAGCCGTGGGCGAGCACCGTGCGCCCCTCGGCGACCAGCCGCGGCGCGAGGTGCTCGACGAGCACGAGCCGGGCCGCGCCGGTGGTGTTCCAGTAGCCGCCGTCGTGACGGGCCTGGTAGCGCACGAGGTCAAGGGCGAGCGCGGCCATCGGGGCGCGCAGGTCGACGAGCGCGGCCGGCACCCCCTGCGCCCGCCAGGCGGCGACGATGGCCTCCAACTCGGCGGGCGGCGCTTGCCCGATGTCGGCGATCAAGTGGTGTGCGTCGATGCCCTGCTCGGCCAGCCAAATGCCCAGGGCGGTGCTGGACAGTCCGCCTCCCTGCAGCACGCCGACCGGGCGTTCAGCGAGTGACCCAACATACATGATCGATATGATATAGGCTGATCATGAAAAATCCGCAATACCCTTCGTGAACTGTCGCCGAATCCCGTCGAGCAACCGGATCTGACGGAGATCCGTCATCCGACATGAATCGGGCAACACCTTGTTCGAGCCCGACGACGCGGGGTAACGTCATTCGCCGTCGTCTCTACACAACGCCAGACGTTAACATTCATCGAAGCCACAGACCAGGCATTGTTAACGGATCGCGAACCATCTCGTGATTGACCTTTACAAATGCGTTACGGGATCCTGCAAACCCTTCCGTTCATCATTCGGTCATAGACCCAGGTCACAAGCCACCTTCTGTCCCGCCGCCGGCACGACCCTTCCGGCGGCGATCCAGCGTGCCCGGAGCCGCGTCATGACGAGCAACCCCACGACCGACCACCACCATCGAGCCGGCCGCGACGCCGTGCCGCACGGCATCGGCGAGGCCCGGGAGTTTCCCCGCAGCAGCTCGGTGCTCGACCTCTTCGAGGCCGTCGCGCGCGGCATGCCCGACCGCCCGGCCGTGAGCCACGGCCCGGCCCGCCTGACCTTCGCCGAGCTCGACGCCGCCGCCGGGACGGTCGCCGCCGCCCTGCACGAGCACGGCGTCGGCCCGGGCGACCTCGTGCCCCTCCTGATCGGCAACAGCCTGCACTTCCCCGTCGCCGTCCTCGGCGCGATGAAGGCCGGCGCCGTCTATGTGCCGGTCGACCCGGACTGGCCGGCCACCCGAATCCAGGGCGCGCTGCGTCAGCTCGCCCCCGCCGTCATCCTCGCCGTCCGCGCGACCGGGGCCGTCCTGCCCGTGCCGGACGCGCCCGAAGCGGCCGTACTGGCCGTCGACGACCTCCCGCCGGCACCGGCCGGCGCCCCCGCGCCCGGCGCGCGGCCGGGCCCCGAAGACCTCATCTACGGCTACTTCACCTCCGGCTCCACCGGGATCCCGAAGTGCACCCTCAACCACCACCGCGGCCTGGTCAACCGGCTCACCGCGATGTCCGGGCACTTCGGCGACGGCGCCGGGCAGATCGTGCTGCAGAACAGCCGTCCCACCTTCGACTCCTCGATGTGGCAGGTGCTGTGGCCGCTCACCACCGGCGGGCTTGTCGTCATCCCCGACCGGCGCGGCATCCTCGACCTCGAGGAGACCTGCCGGATCATCGGCCGGCACGGCATCACCATCACCGACTTCGTGCCGTCGGTGCTCAGCGCGCTGGTCGCCCTGCTGGAGCTTCGCCCGGACCTGGTCGCCGAGCTGTCCGGGCTGCGCCGCATGCTGATCGGCGGCGAGGCCGCCAACCGCCACGTCCTGCAGCGGCTGCACACGCTGCTGCCCGACCTGCGGGTGACCAACACCTACGGCCCCACCGAGTGCTCGATCGGCTCGGTCTTCCACGACATCGACCTCGACGCCGACCCGATCGCGGCATCCGGACAGGACGGCAGCATTCCACTGGGCCGGCCCATCCCGAACACCGCGGCGCTCGTCCTCGACGACGACCTGCGCCCCCTGCCGCCGGGCAAGATCGGTGAGATCTTCATCGGCGGCGAGTGCGTCGGCGCCGGATACCTTCATGACGCCGAGCGCACCGCCCAGGCGTTCGTGGACAACCCGTTCACCGCCGTGCCCGGGCCCACGCTGTACCGCACCGGCGACCTCGGCCACGTCGGACCGGACGGTCTGCTGCGCTTCGACGGCCGCCGCGACGACCAGGTCAAGGTCGGCGGCGTCCGCATCGAGCTCGCCGAGATCGAGCGCGCGCTGCTCGAGGTGGCCGGGGTGCGCGACGCCGCCGTGGTGGCCAGCGGCGAGGGCGCGGGCCGGTCCCTGGTCGCGTTCCTCACCGCCGGGCCGCCGGGCGAGCCGGCGACCGCCGCCGTCGTGGCGCACCTGCGCCGGCAGCTGCCCGCCGAGGTGGTGCCGCGCCGCCTGGTCCGCCTCGCGGAGCTGCCCCTGACACCCAACGGCAAGCTCGACCGGCGCCGGCTGGAACAGCTCGCCACCGAGCGGATCGCCGAGGCCGCCGAGCCCGCCGCCGTCGTCGCGCCGGCCTCCGGCACCGAGGAGCTCGTCGCCGGGGTGTGGCGTGAGGTGCTGCAGGTGGAGACCGTCTCGGTGGACGTCGCCTTCACCGAGTACGGCGGCACCTCCCTGCTGGCCCACCGCATCGGCACGCTGCTGGGCAGCCGGGCCGGACGACCGGTCGACGTCGCCGCGCTGCTGCGCGCCGACACCGTGCGCGACCAGGCCGCGCTGCTGCTCGGCGGGGGCCGGCGGGCCCGCGCGGACGGTGGCATCGCCCAGCTGGAGGCCGACCGGCGGGTGGCCGACCTCGGCGCCGTGCGGGCCCGGCCCGCCCCCATCCGCTCGCACCGGGTGCTCCTCACGGGCGGCACCGGCTTCATCGGCGCGCACCTGCTGGCCGAGTTGCTGTCCCGGCCGACGGTGCACATCGTCTGCCTCGTGCGCGCCGCCGACGTCCCGGCCGCCCGGGAGCGGCTGCGAGCCGCGCTGCGGCACTACCGGCTCGCCGAGGCACTCACCCGCTTCGACTACGCGCTGGGATACGGCCAGCTGCGCATCATCGCCGGCGACCTCGCGGCGCCGGAGCTCGGGCTGCGGCACGGCGCCTTCACCCGCCTCGCACACGAGGTCGACGCCGTGCTGCACGCCGGCGCGCGGGTGAACTTCCTGACCGACTACGCCGGCCTGCGCACCGACAACGTCCTCGGCACGCGGGAACTGCTGCGCCTGGCCCTGACCGGCGACGGCTGCCGGCTGCACGTGCTGTCCAGCTTCAGCGCGTTCGGCGCCGACGAGCTCGCCGGGCACGGCGGGGCGCCGATCGGCGAGGACCGCCTGCCCGACCCGGCCCGGCCGCCCGCCGACGGCTACAGCCGCTCCAAGCACGTCGTCGAGCACGTGCTGGAGGACTCCCGCCGCTACGGGCTGGACTCGGTCGTCTACCGGCTCGGCGAGATCTGGCCGCACAGCCGCACCGGAGTGCCCAACGCCGCCTCCATCGCGCACGGCCTGATCGCCGCGTGCGCGCGCACCGGCATCGTCTTCCCGATCACCGCCGCCACCGATCACCTGCCCGTCGACCTCGTGGCCGGGTACGTCACCACCGCGGTCACCGGCCGGCGCCCGACCGGCGACCGGGTGCACCTGCTGCGCCCCACCCCGCTGCGCTTCGCCGAGGTCTTCGACGCTCTGCTGGACCGCGGCATCGCCGAGCCCGCCGGCTTCCCCCGGTTCTGGGCCCGGCTGCACGAGCTCGTCGAGCGCGACGGCGCCGACGAGCTGCTGGTCCGGGCGGCGATGCTGCTGCCCGCCCCGCACGACGACGGCCCGGCCGCGCCGGCCGCCCTGGACGCGATGTTCACCGACAGTTCGCGCCACTTCGCCGTCGACCGGTTCACCAGTCACGCGCCGAGCATGGCGGCGCTGGTCACCCGCACCGCGCTGGACGACCTGACACCGTTCCTGGACGGGCTGGTCCCCTCCGACACCGGCGCCGGCCTGGGCGCGCGGCGATGATCAGCCACGCGTCGATGCGAGGATGCGGGCATGCCGCTGAACCTCGCACTCTTCCTCGTGTTCCTCGTCGCGATCCTGCTCATCTGCGTGACGCCGGGCCCCGACATGCTGTACCTCGTGGCGACCTCGCTGAGCCAGGGCCCGCTGGCCGGGGTGGTGGCGTCGGTCGGCATGGCGATCGGGATGCTGGTGCACACCCTCGCGGTGACGCTGGGACTCGGCGCGGTGCTGGCCGCCTCGCCGGTGGCCTACGAGGTGGTCAAGTACGGCGGCGCGGCGTACCTGATCTACATGGGCGTCCAGGCCTGGCGTACCCGCTCGGAGCCGGCGCGGACACCGGCGGTGCAGGACCGGGTCGCCACCCGGCGCGTGCTGTGGCGGGCCACGGTCACGAACATCCTCAACCCGAAGATCATCCTGTTCTACCTGGCATTCCTGCCGCAGTTCGTCGACGCCGGCCGCGGCCATCCGACGCTGCAGCTGCTCATCCTCGGCCTGACCTTCGTCGTCGTGGGCCTGCTGGTCGACTCGCTCATCGGGATCACCGCCGGCCGGCTCGGCCGGTGGCTGCAGCGACGCCGGGGGGCCGGCACGATCCTCAACCGCATCGCCGGCACGGTCTTCATCGCGCTCGCGGTCCGGCTGGTGATCTGAATGCGCGACACCGCAATTCATCGACAACGGGAGCACAGCCTTGACCGAGACAGCAGAGCGCCGCCCCGACGAGCCCGTCTTCACGGTGGTGGTCAACCACGAGGAGCAGTACTCGGTGTGGCCAGCCGGCCGCGAGGTGCCCGCCGGGTGGCGCGAGATCGGCGTGCACGGCACCCGGGCCGAGTGCCTCGCCCACATCGCCCAGGTGTGGACGGACCTGCGACCGCTGAGCGTGCGCCGATGACCCGCCCCGCGAGCATGACCCTCGAGGAGAAGCGGCGGGCGCTGCTCGAGCTACGGCTCCGGCGACGCCGCGAGGAGCAGGAACGGGTCACGCCGGTGCCGCGGGACGGGGCACTGCCCGGCTCGTACCAGCAGGAGGGGCTGTGGTACCTGCACCAGCTCGACCCGGCCTCGGCGGTGTACCACATCCCGCTCGCGCTGCGGCTGCGCGGACCGCTCGACATCGCGGCCCTGCGCGACGCCCTGCGTCGGCTGGTGGCCCGCCACGAGAGCCTGCGGACCCGGTTCGACGCGGACGGGCAGCAGCTCGCCGGCCCGCCACCGCCCGACTGGCCGCTGCCGGTGACCCCGGTGGCCGAGGCCGGCCTCGACGACTGGATCCGCACCGCCACGGACCGGCCGTTCGACCTGGCCACGGCGCCACTGCTGCGTACCGAGCTGGCCGGAGTCGGCCCCGACGACCACGTGCTGCTGCTGGTGCTGCACCACGTCATTGCCGACGGCTGGTCGCTGGGCATCCTGTGCACCGAGCTGTCCGCACTGCTGTCCGCGCCGGCCGGCACCGACCCGCTGCCGCCGCTGAGCATCCAGCCGGCCGATCACGCCGCCTGGCAGCGCCGCCGGTTGTCCGGCACCGCCCTCGACGAGCAGCTGCACTTCTGGCGCCGCACCCTGGACGGCATCGGGACGCTGGAGTTCCCGGCCGACCGGCCCCGGCCCGCCCAGCCGACCGGCGCAGGGGCTCTGCTCGCCCGGCCGCTGCCCGACGGGCTCGCCCAGCGGCTGCGGGCCCTGGCCGCCGCCGAGCGCGTGTCGTTCCTGGCCGTGCTGCTGGCCGGGTTCCTCACGGTGCTGCACCGCCACACCGGCCAGGACGACCTCGCCGTCGGGTCGGTCTTCTCGGGCCGCACCCGCTCGGAGATCGAACCCCTGGTGGGCTTCTTCGCCAACACGCTCGTGCTGCGCACCAGCCTCGCCGGGGACCCGACCTTCCGCGAGCTGGTGCGCCGCTGCCACGACACCGTCCTCGGCGCGTCCGCGCACCAGGAGGTGCCGTTCGGTCTCGTCGTCGACGCGCTGCGTCCCGATCGGGTGCCCGGCCGCAACCCGCTGTTCCAGGTCAGCTTCACGCTGCAGGCCAAGGCGGTCACCGAGGCCGCGCTCGCGCTGCCCGGCGTGAGCGTCCGCGCGCTGCCGCGGGCCGCGACCAGCGCCCGCTTCGACCTTGCCGTCGCCGCCGAGGAACGCCCGGACGACGGGCTCGACGTGACCGTGGAGTACTCCACCGAGCTGTTCGACGCCGGCCGCGTCGAGCGGCTCGTCGGGCACCTGACGACGGTGCTCGCCCAGGCGGCCGACGACCCCGACGCGCCCATCAGCGCCATCGAGGTGCTCACCGCGGCCGAACGCACCCAGGTCGTCCACGCGTGGAATCCGGCACCGGCAGCGCGACCCGGCGCCACCCTGCTGCACACCGTCTTCGCCAAGCGCGCCGCCGAGGCGCCCGCCCGCACCGCCATGCGCTTCGCCGGCGCCGAGCTCTCCTACGGCGAACTCGACCAGCGGGCCAACCGGCTCGCGCACCAGCTCATCGCCGCCGGGGTGAAGCCCCGCAGCCACGTCGGCGTGCTGCTGGAGCGCGGCTTCGAGCTGCCGGCCGCGCAGCTCGCGGTGCTCAAGTGCGGCGCCGCCTGGGTGCCGCTGGACCCGCAGTACCCGCGCGACCGCCTCGCGTACCAGCTCGCCGACGCCGGCATCGCGCTGGTGCTCACCACCGCCGATCTCGCCAACCGCCTCCAGGACGGCGTCGCCACCGTCCTGCTGGACGCCCGCTCCGGCGACGAGCAGCCCGCCACCGCGCCCTACGTGGACGTCGACCCCGAGGACACCGCCTACGTCATCTACACGTCGGGGTCGACCGGGCGGCCCAAGGGTGTGCTGGTGCCGCACCGGGCCGCCGTGCATTTCTGCCGCAACCTCGTCGAGCTGTTCGACCTCGGGCCGGGCGACCGCGTGCTGCAGCTGGCCAACCCGACCTTCGACGTGAGCGTGTCGGACTTCTTCGCCACCTTCACCGCCGGCGCCACCGTCGTCGGGGCACCCCGCACCACCCTGTTCGACCCCGACGCGCTGCAGGCGCTGATGCGCGACGAGCGGATCACCTACGGCGACATCCCGCCCGCGGTGCTGCGGCTGCTCGACCCCGAACCGCTGACCGACCTGCGCGTGCTGTTCATCGGCATGGAGCCGTTCGGCGCCGAGCTGGTCAACCGCTGGGCCCGGCCCGGCCGGCAGTTCCACAACGGCTACGGCCCGACCGAGGTCACCATCACCTGCACCGACTACCGCTGCCCGGACGAGCCGCTCACCGCCGCCCCGCCGATCGGCCGGGCGATGGCCAACCACCGCGCCTACGTGCTCGACCCGGGGCTGCGCCCGGTGCCGGTCGGCGTGCCCGGCGAGCTGTACATGGCCGGCGCCGGCCTCGCGCACGGCTACCTCGGCCGGCCCGACCTGACCGCGGACAAGTTCCTCCCCGACCCGTTCGCCACCGAGTTCGGTCTCGGCCGGGGCGAGCGCATGTACGCCACCGGCGACCTGGTCCGCTGGCGTGCCGACGGCCAGCTCGAGTTCCTCGGCCGCACCGACCGGCAGGTCAAGCTCCGCGGGCTGCGCGTCGAGCTCGGCGAGGTCGAGCACGCCGTGAACGGCTTCCCCGGCGTCCGGCAGAGCGCCGTGACGCTGCGGCAGGGCGGCACCGCCCAGGCCTACCTCGCCGCCTACGTCGTGCCCGAGCCGGGCCGGGCCGTCGACCTGGCCGCGCTGCGCGAGCATCTCGCCGAGCGGCTGCCGCTGCACATGGTCCCCGCCGCGCTGCACCACCTCGACGCGCTCCCGCTGACCCCGTCGGGCAAGGTCGACGAGGCCCGGCTGCCCGCGCCGGTCGAACCGGACGAGCAGCAGCCTCGCCAGGCGCCGCAGACCGCCACCGAGCGGCGCCTCGCCGGGCTGTGGGCCGGGCTGCTCGGCGCCGGCGAGGACCAGATCGGCGCCGAGGACACGTTCTTCGGCCTCGGCGGCAACTCGATGCAGTCGATCCAGCTCATCGCCCGCGTCCGCGACACGTTCGGGGTCGCCCTCGAGCCGCGCCAGATCTTCAGCGCCGCGCGCCTCGACCAGCTCGCCGCCCTCGTCGACGCCCTGGCCGCACCCGGGCCTTCGGCCGAGACCGTGCGGGCGGACGAGGACGAGGACGAGGAGATCGCCGCGCTGGAGGCCCTGCTCGCCCGGAAGCGGGCCGCGCGCGACGCCCAGCGAGCCCGCCCCGGCCCGGACCGCATCCCCGCCGTCCCGCGCGGCGCCCCGCTGCCCTGCTCGCACCAGCAGGAGGGGCTGTGGCTGCTGCACCAGCTCGACCCGGCCGCCACGACCTACCACCTCCCGCTCGCCCTGCGCATCCGCGGCGCGCTCGACCCGCGGGCGCTCGGCCGCGCGTTCGCCGCCCTGGTCGCCCGCCACGAGAGCCTGCGCACCCGGTTCGAGGAGCACAACGGCGTCCCGGTCCAGGTCATCGACCCGCCGCCGGCCGCGTGGCCGCTGCCGGTGCAGGACGTGACCGACGCCGACCGGTGGCTGCACGACGGCACCCACGCCCCGTTCGACCTGCGCACCGGGCCGCTGTTGCGCACCGGCCTCGCCCGCGTCGGCCCCGGCGAGCACCGGCTGCTCATCGTCGTGCACCACATCATCGCCGACGGCTGGTCCATCGCCCTGCTCACCGACGAGCTGTCCCGGTTGTACGCCGGGCAGACGCTCGCCCCACTGGACCTCCAGCCCGCCGACCACGCCGCCTGGCAGCGCGGCGGCGGCCCCGGCGCGGGCCCCGACGAGCGGCTCGCGGAGCACCTCGCCCACTGGCGGCGCACCCTCGCCGGCCTGCCCGAGCTGGAGTTCCCGGCCGACCGGCCCCGCCCGGCCCGCCCGACCGGCACCGGAGCCCAGCTGAGCCGGCGGCTGCCGGACGGCCTCGGCGACGCCGTCCGCGGTGTCGCCCGGCGCGAGCGGGCGACCTTCCTGGCCGTCGCACTGGCCGGCTTCAGCGTGGTGCTGCAGCGGTACACCGGCCAGGACGACCTCGCCATCGGCTCGGTCTTCTCCGGGCGCACCCGCTCCGAGCTGGAGCCGCTCGTCGGGTACTTCGCCAACGTCGTGGTGCTGCGGACGGACACCGCCGGCCGCCCCACCTTCGCCGAACTGGTCCGCCGCTGCCACGACACCGTGCTCGACGCGACCGCCCACCAGGATGTGCCGTTCGGCCTCGTCGTCGACCTGCTGCGGCCGGACCGGGTGCCCGGCCGCAACCCGCTGTTCCAGGTCAGCTTCAGCCTGCAGACCGCCGAGGTCGCCGCCGACGAGATCCGCCTCGGCGATGCCGCGGTCGAGCCGGTCGCGGCCGGCACCGACGGCGCCCGCTTCGACCTGACCGTCGCGCTGACCGACGGCCCCGCGGGCGAGCTCGACCTGGCGATCGAGTACTCCACCGAGCTCTTCGACGCCGACCGGATCGAGCGGCTCACCGAGCACCTCACCACGGTGCTGCGCGCGGCGACCACCGCGCCGGACACCCCGATCGACGCGCTGCCGCTGCTCGGCCCCGGCGAGCTGCGCACCGTCGTGCGGGACTGGAACCCGGCACCGGTCGCTCGGCACGGCGGCCTGCTGCACGACCTGGCCGCCGCGCACGCGACCACCCGGCCCGGGCAGGCCGCCATGCGCCACGGCGGCGATGAACTGACCTACGGCCGGCTGGAGGAGCGCGCGAACCGGCTCGCCCAGGTCTTGGCGCAGGACCACGGCATCGCGACCGGCCACCGCGTCGGCGTCCTGCTCGACCGCGGCCTCGACCAGCCGGTGGCCCAGGCGGCGGTGCTCAAGACCGGGGCGGCGTGGCTGCCGATCGACCCGCGCAACCCGCCGCAGCGCATCGCCTTCCAGCTCGCCGACGGTGCCGCCCGGGTCGTCCTCACCACCACCGGCCTGGCCGGGCTGCTGCCGCCGGACCTACCGCGGCTGTGCCTGGACGACCCGGCCACGGCGGCGCGGCTGGCGGCGGCGCCGGTCACCGCACCGGCCGCCGAGGTGCGCCCGGACGACCTGGCCTACATCATGTACACCTCCGGCTCCACCGGGACGCCGAAGGGCGTGATGATCCCGCACCGGGCGGCCGTGCAGTTCGCCCAGAGCACGGCCGCGCGCTACGCGATCACCGAGCGGGACCGGCTCGCGCAGGTCGCCAACACGGCGTTCGACGTGTCGATCTTCGACTTCTACGCGGCGTTCGCCGGCGGAGCCACCGTGGTCGGCGTCCCCCGCGACAGCCTGACCGACCCGGACGCCCTCGGCGCCGTGCTGCGCGACGAGCGCGTCACCGTGACCTACGTGCCGCCCGCGCTGCTGGGCCTCATGGATCCGCGGGTGCCGCGGGACCTTCGGCTGGTCATGGTCGCCGGCGAGACCTGCCCGGCGGAGCTGCCCGAGCGCTGGGCGGCGCCGCACCGCGAGTTCCGCAACGGCTACGGCCCGACCGAGACGACCGTCATCAGCACCGACCACCCGTGCCCGCCCGGCCGGTACGAGCTGCGGCCGCCGATCGGCCGGCCGATGGACAACCAGCTCGTGTACGTCCTCGACGCGGGCCTGCGCCCGGTCCCCATCGGCGTGGCCGGCCAGCTGTACATCGGCGGCGCCGGCCTGGCCCGCGGGTACGCCGGCCGGCCCGATCTCACCGCGGACAGGTTCGTGCCCGACCCGTTCGTCGCCGAGCCCGGCGCCCGCATGTACGCCAGCGGCGACCTCGTGCGCTGGCGCGCCGACGGCAACCTCGACTTCCTCGGCCGGGCCGACCGGCAGGTGCAGATCCGCGGCATGCGGATCGAGCCCGGCGAGATCGAGCACGCCCTCGCCGACCGGCCCGGCATCCGGCAGGCGGTCGTGGTGGTCAAGGACGCGGACACCGCCCATGCGCGGCTGGTCGCCTACGCCGTGCCGGAGGCCGGGGAGGCGCCCGACCCGGCCGCGCTGCGCGACGCGCTCGCCGAGCAGCTGCCGCCGCACATGGTCCCGCGGCAGCTCGTGCTCCTGCCGGAGCTGCCGCGCGACGCCAACGGCAAGATCGACCCGCGGCGGCTGCCCGACCCGGGCGAGGCCGCCGGTGGCCGGGACGTGCCCGGCGCCGGC
>NZ_JBEPDB010000137.1:0-13605 GCF_040300025.1 Dactylosporangium sp. NPDC000555
GCCCGACCCGGGCGAGGCCGCCGGCGCCGGGCACGTCCCGGCCACCGGCGCCACCCAGCTTCGCCTCGCCGAGATCTGGGCCGCGCTGCTCGCAGTGTCCGCCGAGCGGATCGGCGCGAACGACACGTTCTTCGACCTCGGCGGCAACTCGCTGCAGACCGCGCAGCTGATCAGCCGCATCCGGCAGGCGACCGGCACGGCGCTGCACCCCCGGGAGCTGTTCGCCAACCCCACCCTGCAGCGCCTCGCGGTGCTCGTCGACGGCGGCCCCAGCGGCGACGCGGCGCACGACCCCGGCTCGCCGCTGGTGCCGCTGCGGCCCGGCGGCGAACGGCCGCCGCTGTTCCTCGTGCACGCCGTCGGCGGCACCGTCGGGCCGTACCTGCCCCTCGCCGGGCTGCTGGCCGCCGACCGGCCCTGCTACGGGCTGCAGGGCAGCGCCGGCGACGCGGGGGTGCCCGGCCTCGCCGCGGCCTATGCCGAGGCGATCCGCACCGTGCAGCCGCGCGGGCCGTACCACCTCGCCGGCTGGTCCTTCGGCGGGACCGTCGCCGTGGAGATCGGCCGGCGACTGCTCGCGGCCGGCGAGCCAGTGGCGTTCGTCGCGCTGCTCGACACCGGCCTGCCCACCGGCGACCCCGCGGCCCAGCCGCCCGGCGAGGCGGAGCTGCGCACGTGGTTCGCCGAGGACGTCGCCGGGGCCGGCCTGGGCACCGCGGTGCCGCCCGGCGAGCTCGAGGCCCGCTTCGTGGCGTTCGCGGCCAACACCCGGGCGTTCCTGGCGCACCGGCCGGAGCCGTACGACGGCCGCCTGGTCCATGTCAGCGCCGCCGAACGCGACGACGACGCCGAACGCTGGCGGGCCGTCGCCCCCGTGGCGTTCGAGCACCACACGGTCGGCGGCGACCACTACACGGTGCTGCGCCCGCCGCGGGTGACGGCCGTGGCCAGCATCCTCGACACCCTGCTCACCGAGCGCTAAGGAGCCAGCATGGCCGAGCCCGCTCCGGTCCCCGTGGCCGGATCGCTGTGGCGCGACGCGGACTTCGTGAAGTTCTGGTCCGCGGAGACCCTGTCGCTGGTGGGTGCGCAGGTCTCGCTCGTCGCGATCCCGCTGCTGGCGGTCACCACCCTGTCCGCCACGCCGTTCGAGATGGGCGCCGTCACCGCCGCCCAGACGGCCCCGTTCCTGCTGTTCACGCTGCTGGCCGGGGTCTGGGTCGACCGGGTCCGGCGGCTGCCGCTGCTGCGCGCCGCGAACTTCGGCCGGGCAGTGGTCTACGGCGTCATCCCGCTGGCGATCGTGCTCGACGTCATGAACATCGGGCTGCTCGGCGTCCTGGTCTTCGTGGGCGCGACGCTGACGGTCGTGTTCGACCTCGCGTACCAGTCCTACCTTCCCTCGCTCGTCGGCAGAGACCACCTCATCGACGCCAACGGCCGGCTCGAGGGCAGCCGCTCCTTCGCCCAGGCGGCCGGACCGGGGCTCGGCGGCCTGCTGGTCGGAGTGCTCACGGCGCCGATCGCGATCGTCGTCGACGCGGCCACGTACCTCGTCTCGGCCGCGACGCTGCTGACGGTACGGCACAAGGAGCCCACGCCCGAGCCGGAGCCCGGCCCGCAGACGTCGCTGCTGACCCAGATCGGCCGCGGGGTGCGGCTGGCGGTGTCGAACACGTACCTGCGGGCGCTGGGCGCCGAGGCCGCCACCTACAACCTGTTCAACCAGATGCTGTGGGCGGTGCTCATCCTGTTCCTGTCCCGCAGCCTGCACCTGTCCGCCCTCACCATCGGCATCGCGCTCAGCGCCGAGGGGGTCGGCGCGCTGCTCGGCAGCACCGTCGCGGCCCGGCTCAGCCGCCGCCACGGCCTGGGCCGCACGCTGATCGCCTCGATCATCGTGGCCAACCTCGCGCCGCTGCTGATCCCGGCCGCGGGCGGCGGCCCCGTGGCGGCGGCCGTCATCGTGGGCCTGGCCCTGTTCGTCAACGGGGCCGGCCTGTCCATCTACGCCATCCAGGCGATCAGCGTCCGGCAGGCCGCCGTCAGCTCCGACGTCCTGGGCCGCACCAACGCCGGATACCGCTTCGCGGTCACCGGCGCCGCGGCGATTGGCGCCCTCATTGGCGGCGCGCTCGGCGGATGGATCGGCCTGCGCGCGACGATGCTCATCGGCGGGCTCGGCACGCTCGCCGCGATCTGGTTCGTCGTGCGCTCCCCCATCCCGCAGTTGCGCGACCTCACCGAGCTGGAACCCGAGTCCGCGACCGCCGAAACGCAGGCGGCCACAGCAGCAGGAGATCAGCGTTGACCGACACCGCAGACCTCACCGACATCCGGCGCGCGTTGCTCGACATCAAGACCCGGCGGAGCCTGGCGGAGCAGGCCGAGCGGGACCGGATCGCCCCGGTGCCCCGGGACCAGCGGCTGGCCGTCTCCGCGCAGCAGCGGTTCCTGTGGTTCCTGCATCAGCTCGCGCCCGGCACCCCGATGTACAACGAGCCCTCCGCCTGGCGGCTGCGCGGCGAACTCGACCTCCCCGCGCTGCGTGCGGCGTTGCGAGCCGCGGTGGCCCGCCACGAGAGCCAGCGCAGCCGCTTCGGCGACGAGCACGGCGTTCCGTACCAGGTGATCGACCCGCCGCCCGACGCGTGGCCGCTGCCGGTGGACGAGGGCACCGAGCCGTCCGTCGGCGACTGGATCGACGCGGGCGTACGGGCCCCGTTCGACCTGCGGCGCGGGCCGTTGTTCCGCTCCTCGCTGCTGCGCATCGCCCCGGACGATCATGTGCTGCTCCTCGTGTGGCACCACATCGTCGCCGACGGCTGGTCGGTGAAGGTGCTCCTCGACGAGATCACAGCCCGCTACACGGCGACCCGGACCGGAGCCGATGTGGCACTACCGGACCTTGCCGTCCAGCCGGCCGACCATGCGGCGTGGCAGCGCCGATGGCTGGCCGGTGACGAGGCGGACCGGCAGGTCGGCCACTGGCGCGACGCGCTCGCCGGGCTGGAGCCGCTGGACCTTCCGACGGACCGGCCGCACCCGGTCCAGCCGACCGGCGCCGGTGCCGTCTTCCAGACCCGGCTGCCCCGTGCGCTCGGCGACGGCCTTCGCGAGCTGGCCCGGGCCGAGGGCGTCTCCCTCCTCGCCGTGCTGACGGCCGGGTACCAGGTGACGCTGGGCCGGCACACCGGTCAGCGGGACATCGCGCTGGGCACGGTGATGTCGGGGCGGACCCGGCCGGAGGTCGAGCCGATGGCCGGCATGTTCGCCAACACCGTGGTGGTGCGCGGGAACCTCACCGGTGACCCCACGTTCCGCCAGCTGGCCCGCCGATGCCACGAGACCCTGCTCGATGCCATCGCCAATCAGGACCTGCCCTTCGGCACCCTGGTCGAGCAGCTCAAGCCCCAGCGCCTGCCGGGGCGTAATCCGCTCTTCCAGCACGTGTTCACGCTGCTGCCCACGCCGATGGTGGCGCAGCCGCGGTTCGCGGGGCTGCGGGCGGAGCCGGTGACCCGCTGGCCCGGCACAAGCCGGTTCGAGCTCTCGGTGCAGATCACCGACTCGCCGCAGGGCCACCTGGACGTGTGGATCGAGTACTCGACCGAGGTCTTCGACGCCGACCGGATCGAGCGGCTGGTGGAGCACTTCACCACCCTGCTCACCGGGGCCCTGGCCGCGCCGGACAGCCCCGTCGACGCGCTGGACGTGCTGTCCGGCGCGGAGCGCGCACGCGTCCTCACCGGCTGGAACCCGCCGCCCGCAACCGCTGACGCCCGCCTGCTGCACGACCTCGTCACGGCGCGCGTCGCCGAGGCACCCGACCGGGTCGCGATGCGCTTCGACGGCCGCGACCTGAGCTACGGCGAGCTGGACCGGCGCTCGAACCGGCTGGCGCACCTGCTCACCGACGACTTCAAGGTCCGCGGCCGCGTGGTGGCGGTGCTGCTGGAGCGGGGATTCGGGCTGCCGGTCGCGGAGCTGGGCGTGCTGAAGGCCGGCGGGGCCTGGCTGGCGCTGGACCCGCAGTATCCCGCCGAGCGGCTGGCGTACCAGCTCGGCGACGCGGACGCCGCCGTGGTGGTGACCACCTCGGACCTGGCCGATCGGCTGCCCGCCGGCACACCCCGGGTTCTCCTGGACGCCGATTCGCTGGACGGCAGCCCGGACACACCTGCGGCGGTCACCGTCGAGCCGGAGGACGTCGCCTATGTGATCTACACCTCCGGCTCCACCGGCCGGCCCAAGGGCGTGATGGTGCCGCACCGCGCCATCGTCAACTTCTGCACCGCGTTCGGCGAGCTGTTCGCGGTCACGCCGGCCGACCGCATCCTGCAGTTCTCCAACCCGGCCTTCGACGTGAGCGTCTCGGACATCTTCTCGACGCTGAGCGCCGGGGCGACCATCGTCGGCGCCCCCCGCAGCGAACTGCTCGACCCGGACGCGTTGCAGCGCCTGCTCGCCGCGGAGCGGGTGAGCATCGTGGACATTCCACCGCCGGTGCTGGGCATGCTCGATGCCGAGCCGCTGACCGCCCTGCGGGTGCTGTTCATCGGCATGGAACCGTTCGGCGCGGAGCTGGTGAACCGCTGGGCCCGGCCCGGACGGGAGTTCCACAACGGGTACGGCCCCACCGAGGTCACGGTGACCTGCGTGGACTACCGCTGCCCTCCCGAGCCGCTGGACGGCCCGCCGCCGATCGGCCGGGCGATGGCCAGCCAGCGCGCCTACGTGCTGGACAAGCAGCTCCGCCCGGTGCCGATCGGGGTGGCCGGACAGCTGCACATGGCGGGCGCCGGGCTGGCCCACGGCTACCTCGGCCGGCCCGACCTGACCGCGGACAAGTTCCTGCCCGACCCGTACGCGCCCGGCCCAGGCGAGCGGATGTACGCCACCGGCGACCTCGCACGCTGGCGCGCCGACGGCCAGCTCGAGTTCCTCGGCCGCGTCGACCGGCAGGTCAAACTCCGCGGGCTGCGCGTCGAGCTGGGCGAGATCGAGCACGTGCTGGCCGGGCACCCGGACGTGCGGCAGACCGCGGTCGTGGTCAAGGAGCCCGGCACACCGCAGGCGCGGCTGATCGGATACCTGGTGCCGGAGCCGGGCCACGAGATCGACCCCGCCGCCGTGCGCGGCCACTCCGCCGAACGGCTTCCGCTGCACATGATTCCGGCCGCGCTGGTCGTGCTCGGCGCGCTGCCGCTCACCCCGACCGGCAAGCTCGACCATGCCCGCCTGCCCGACCCCGAGC
Source organism: Dactylosporangium sp. NPDC000555 (assembly GCF_040300025.1). NCBI lineage: Bacteria > Bacillati > Actinomycetota > Actinomycetes > Micromonosporales > Micromonosporaceae > Dactylosporangium > Dactylosporangium sp. NPDC000555. The sequence goes on from NZ_JBEPDB010000137.1 coordinate 5,258, forward strand.
CGCAGCCGGGGGCCGAGTACGTCGCGCCGGACACCGACAAGCAACGACGCCTCGCCGAGATCTGGCAGTCCCTGCTCGGCCTGGAGGCCGGACGGGTCGGCGCGCAGGACAGCTTCTTCGCCCTGGGTGGCAACTCGCTGCAGGTCACCCAGCTCATCTCCCGCATCCGCGACACGTTCCAGGTGACCCTGGAGCCGCGCCAGCTCTTCACCCACCCGCTGCTCGGCCAGCTCGCCGGCCAGATCGAGCTCGCCCAGCGGCAGCTGCTCGGCGACGACGAGGTCGCGCGGCTCGAGGCGGAGATCGCCGGGCTGTCCGAGGAGGAGCTGGACCGGCTGCTGGACGGGGCGAGCTGATGGACGCGCCCATCGAGCTGACCGGCGAGCAGGAGAAGTTCCGCGCCGAGGTCTGCGAGCTGCTCTGCGAGGATTCGGTACGCGTCGCCGTCGCCCGGTCGCGGCGGATGCCGTACGGGCAGGAGACCGGCCTGCTCGACGTCCACCGGCGACTCGGTGAGCGCGGCTGGCTGGCGGTGAACTGGCCGCCCGAGTACGGCGGCCTCGGCGCCAGCCTCGTCGAAAAGGCCATCCTCACCGAGGAGCTGATCCTGCACGGGGTCCCGGACACGGTGCACACCCTCGGCATCGACATCGTCGGCCTGGCGGTACACCTGTTCGGCACCGAGGAGCAGCGGCGCCGCCTCCTGCCGGGGCTCGCCCGCGGCGAGACCACCGCGAGCGTGCTGTTCAGCGAGCCAGCGATCGGCTCGGATCTCGCCTCTCTCACCACCCGGGCCGAACCCGACGGCGACGGCTGGCGGCTCTACGGCCGCAAGCGCTACAGCATGAAGACGCACCTGTCGGACTTCGCCCTGTGCGCCGCCCGCACGTCGAGCGGGCCCGTCTCGTACCACGGGATCACCCTCTTCATCGTCCCGCTGCGCAGCGTCGGCGTGAGCATCGATCCACTGTGGAACCTCTCCGACGAGCGATTCGACGACGTGACCCTCAGCGGCATCCGAGTGACCCGGGCCGACGTGCTCGGCGAGGTCGACGACGGCTGGCAGGTGATCAACCGGATCCTGCCGCTGGAGCGGACCGGGATCGACTCCGCGGCGAAGGCGGCCCGCCTGCTCGACGCGCTGCTGCGGCACGCGGACGCGACCGGGCGGCTGGCGGAGCCGGTGTACACGCAGCGGCTGCTCGATCTGGACGCGCGGGTGCGCGCGGCCCGCCTGCTCGCCTGGCGCTGCGTGCTGAACCTGCGCACCGGCCGGCCGGACGAGGTCCACTCCGCCACCGCGAAGTGGTACGCCTCCGAGGTCGCCAAGGAGCTGTCCGGCCTGGCGCTGGAGGTCACCGGGCTGGACGGCGTGCTCGACGCGCACGACGCCGCGGCGGTGGCCGACGGCGTCTTCGACGCGGCGTACCGGGAGGCACCCGGGCTCACGCTCGCCGCGGGAACCTCGGAGATCATGCTGTACTTCGTCGGCACGTCGGGATTGGGGCTGCCCTCGTGACTGCGTTCGCGGAGTTCCTCGACACGGAGCTCGCACCACTCGTCCGGCGGATGGCGGACCGGCCGCGGCACCCGGACGGCGCCTCCGACGAGTCCGGCAACCGGCAGATCCGCGCCATGGTGTGGCAGGGGCTGGCCGAGATCGGGCTGCCGACCCGGCAGCAGGACCTGGTCGAGCTGGCCGAGCTGCTGGGCTCGGTCCTGTACCAGGGCCCGCTGCTCGACACCGTCAGCGCCGGCAGCCTGCTGGCTCGGGCCGGGCTGGACGGGCTGATCCGCAAGGGGGAAGCCGTCGCGCTGGCGATCCGCGCGCACGGCGCCGCGAGCCCGGCCGAGCTCGCCCCGGTCGTCGCGGAGCACGGCCTGATCAGCGCCCGGCGCTGCTTCGTGGGATTCGCCGCCGAGGTCGAGCACCTCGTCGTGGTCGGCGACCGGCTCGCGCTCGTGCCCCGCGACCACCCGACGGTCACCCTGCGCCGCTACGAGGAGACGGGCCGCGGCGAGCTCTTCGACGTCCGGTTCACCGGCACTCCCGTCACCGCCTGGATCGGTGACGGCGAGCAATGGCATCCGCTGCTGGCCGCCGCCCGGATCCGGCAGGCCGCATACCTGGTCGGCCTCAGCCAGGGCGCGCTGGACCTCGCGGTCCGCCGTGCGACGTCTCGCCGCCAGTTCGGCCAGCCGATCGGGCGGTTCCAGGCCCTGGCGTTCCGGCTGGCCGAGCTGAGCATCCGCGTCGACGCCGCCCGGCTGCTGGCCCGGGCCGCGGCGCGGGACGCCGACCGGGGGCTCGACGCCCGCCTGGCCGCCGCGCAGAGCCTCGCGACCGCCGCCGAGCTGGCCCGGACCGTCACCACCGCGGCGATGCAGATCCACGGTGCGGCGGGCATGGCGGCCGACAACGACGCCCAGGTGTTCTACCGCAGGGCCGCGATCGAGGCGCTGTGGCTGGGCTCGCCGACCCAGCTTCGCCGCGAGGCCACTCCCCTGCTGATCGAGCGCGTCTCAGACCGATAGCGTCACGACGGTGGTCGCGCCGAGCACGACGGCGGCGATGACGAGGCTGATCCGCATGCCGGCGGAGAAGCCGGCCTGGCCGGCCACCAGCGCGCCGAAGACCGCCACCGCGATCGCGCCGCCGACCTGCCGGATGGTGTTGAGCACCCCGGCCGCGGTGCCGGCCCGCTCAGCCTCGACGGAGCCGAGCAGCAGCCCGGTCAGCGCGGGGACGGCCAGCGCGCCGGCGAAGCCGACCGGCACGGCCACCAGCGCCACCAGCGCGGGCGGGGTGCCGGCGTCGACGAACAGCAGCAGGATCAGGCCGGTGACGGTGCCCGCCTGGCCGACCACCATCGGCAGCCGCGGGCCGAAGCGCTGGATCACCTTGGCCGCGACGAACAGGTTGGAGATCGCCACCAGCGCGGTCGCCGGGACGAACATCAGCCCGGCGACGAACGCATTTTGGTGCAGCACCTTCTGGAAGTACAGGCTGAGCAGGAAAATCGTGCCGTACCAGGCCACGTTGACGGCGAAGCCGGCGGCGATCGACATCGACACCGGGCGCAGCCGGAACAGCCCGAGCGGCATCGTCGGATGCTCCTGCCGGGACTCCACGATGAGGAACGCGGTCACCGCGACCGCGGCGAGCACGAACGCGCCGATCACCTCGGGCTCGCCGTAGCCGCGGGCGCCGCCCTCGATCACGCCGATGGTCAGCCCGGCCAGGCCGAGGATGGCGAGCAGCTGCCCGAGCAGGTCCAGCGGCGCCGCCCGGCGCGGGGACCGCGGCGCCCGGCGCAGCAGAAGCAGGCCGATGATGCCGATGGGCAGGTTGATGAAGAAGATCACGCGCCAGCTCCACGCGCTGGTGAGCAGGCCGCCGACGGCCGGGCCGACGGTGGTGGCGATGGCGCCGCCCGCGGTCCAGGTGGCGATCGCCCGGGTGCGCTGGTGCGCGTCGGTGAACGCCTGGCGCACCATGGCGAGCGAGGCCGGCATGGTCAGCGACGCGGCCACACCCTGCACCAGCCGGGCCGCGACCAACATCCACATCTCGGTGACCAGGCCGCACGCGACGGAGGCGAGGGTGAACAGGGCCAGGCCGCCGGCGAACGCGCGGCTCGCCCCGACCCGGTCGGAGAACGCGCCCGCGGAGAGCATCAGCGCCGCGAACGTCAGCGTGTAGCCGTCGACGATCCACTGCAGGCCGGCGATGCCGCCCTTGAGATCGTTGCCGATCGCCGGCAGCGCCACATTGACGACGAATGCGTCGAGCGAGATCACGACGAACCCGAGCAGGGCCGCCGCAAGCACCGCGTTCGGGGCGACCGACCGGTGCTGGACCGGGGCGACCGGGGTCTGGGCCGGTGGCGTGGCAGTTGCCATGTCACATCCCTCGAAGTCCCTGGAACAAGGGTGAGTTCGTGGCTTGTCAGCAGCAGATCTGACCCGCCGACCGTAACTCGCGCGCAACCGGCGTACCTGGGTGTGGTACACCCCCTCTCCCCCTTGCGACGCGACGCGACACCGACAGACTGGAGTCGTGACAACGAGCCGCGGCGACGAACTGGGACGCTTCCTGCGCGCGCACCGCACGGCGCTGCGGCCGCAGGACGTCGGCCTGCCCGGGGGCACCGGCGTGCGGCGCACCCCCGGGCTGCGCCGCGAGGAGGTGGCCACGCTGGCCGGCGTGAGCGTGGACTACTACACCCGGCTGGAGCGCGGCAAGGAGACACGGCCCAGCGCGTCCGTGATCGACGCGCTCGCCGGCGCTCTGCGGCTGACCCGCGACGAGCACCGCCACCTGCGCGAGCTGGCGAGCCGGCGCACCGCACAACCCTCGCGGGGCGAGCTGTCGCGCCACCTGCGCCCGGGCGTGCGGCACCTGCTGGAGGCGCTGCGCCCCAACCCCGCCTACGTGGTCAGCCCGATCAATGACCTGCTCGCCGCCAACCCGGCCGGCCTGCGCCTGCTCGCCGGCATCGACTCGTGGCCGGCGAGCCAGCGCAACATCATCCGCTACGTCTTCCTGCACCCGGCCGCCCGCCGCCTCTACGAGGACTGGGACGAGATGGCCCCGGGCGTGGTCGCCCACCTGCGCGCGATGGCGGGGGAACACGCGCACACCCCGGAGTTCGTCCAGCTGGTCGGCGAGCTGACGGTCAAGAGCGACGAGTTCGCCGGCCTCTGGGAGCGCTACGAGCTCGACGCGCACACCAACGGCCGCAAGCGCTTCCGTCACCCCACGGTCGGTCGCCTCACCCTGGGCTACGAGGCGATGAGCCTCAACGGCACCGACGGGCAACGGCTGATCGCGTACTACGCCCCGCCGAACACCGCCGACTACGACGCCGTGGTGCTGCTCGACATGGGCGACCCGCTAACTCGCGATCGCTTCGCGGACGGCCGGGACGATCTCACCGGCCCAGAGGCGGAGGGAGGCGCCGTCCGGCGTGTCTCCACCGGGTGAGAAGAGCATGAAGCCCGACGCGTCGTGCTCCAGCACGGCCCCGGTCAGTTCTTCGACCCACTGGCCGACGGAGCCGCCGATCCAGCGGCTGTCGCGGTCGCGCGTGGCGGACAGCGGCCGGTCGGTGATGCGTCCGGGAAAGTTGAAGACCGTGCGGATCTCGCGTGGATCGCGGCCCACGGCCGTCGCCGCTCGGTCGATGATCGGCCGCGACACCCGGTATCGCTCACTGCGCCAATCCGCCGCGTGACCAGGGATCCAGCCGTCGGCCACCCGGCCGGTGGCGGCCAGGGACTTCGGGCCGACCGATCCGGTCCACACCGGCGGCGCGGCCACCGGCGCCGGTTCGATCCGCTCCACCTGGTAGTAGCGGCCCCGGTGGGCGACCGGTGGACCGCCACCCGACAGCAGCCTGACCAGGACGATCGCCTCCTCGAAGGCGTCCACAGCCTCAGCCGGCGACAGCCGCGGCACCCCCATGTCGCAGATCCGGTCCCACAGCCCGCCCGCGCCCATGCCGAGCACGATGCGGCCGCCCGAGAGCGCCGACAGCGACGTCACCGTCCGCGCCAGCATGGCAGCGGGCCGGGTCGGCAGGTTGGTGACGTTGGCAAAGCCCGAGAGGCGCTGCGTGCGCCCGAGGATGAACCCGATGGAGGCGTACGCGTCCAGGCGCCCGCCGAGGTAGGGATGGTCTGACAGCGAGAAGATGTCGAGCCCGTCACGGTCGGCCTGCTGAGCTATCCGCAGCAACTCGGGGCCGTCGTCGATGCCGGCATGCGCGCCGAAGCCGAAGACGACGTTCGGTACAGACACGTGTCCTGCCTTTCACTCGAGGGGCCGTCCGCTGGACCCGATCGTTCAGGTGGCGGTGGCGGTCAGGAAGGCCGGGCTGAGGCTGGTAGTGGCGGGGCCACCCTCCCGATTACCGTCACTGTTACGTTCGGATGGTGAGCGCGAACGAACTCGGCCGATTCCTCCGCATGCGCCGTGAGGCGGTCACTCCGGCCGAGGTTGGGCTGCCCACCGGACCGCGCCGACGCACCTCCGGGCTACGCCGCTCCGAGGTGGCGGCCCTCGCCGGCGTCAGCGTGGAGTACGTCACGCGGCTCGAGCAGGGACGCGACCGCCGGCCATCCCCGCAGGTGCTCTCCGCCCTCGCCGACGCGCTACGGCTGACCGCGAGGGAGCGCACCCACGTGTACCGCCTCACCAAGGCGGCCGACCCCGGGTTCAACTGCCGGGGCAACGTGACTCCGGCGCGCACCGTGCGCCCCACCGTGCAGGCCCTGCTCGACCGGCTCGAACCCACCCCGGCCGTGCTGCTCAACCGGCTCAGCGACATCCTCGCCCATACCGCGGGCTACGAACGGCTCGCCAGAGCGTTCGGGCTGCTGGACTCGGCAGCGCCCAACCTCGCCCGGTTCGTGTTCACCGACGGTCGGGCACGCAGCGTCTACCCGGACTGGGACCAGATCGCCGACGAACACGTCGCCGCGCTCAAACAAGGCCCGTTCCGGGCGGACCCGCACACGGCCGCCCTGGCAGACGAGCTGGCCGCCGCCGCGGGCGACGCCTTCACGAGGCGGGTCGACACCGTTCCCGGGCTGGCGAAGGCCAGCGGCATCCACCGCCTCGCCCATCCCGAGGCGGGCATGCTCCGGCTCGCGTACGAGACGCTCGAACTGCCCGCCGACGACGACCAGCGTGTGATCGTGCACCTTCCCGCCGACGCGGCGACGTCCGTCGCGCTGGACCGCCTCAACGGCCAGCGTCCACAGCCGCTACGGCTCGTGGCCGGGTGACCTCGACCCGGCACGTATGACAACCGCTCGGACGATCAGGAGGCCGCGGACCCGGCGATCGCTCCGTTCCCCGGGTGAGATCGCCGGGCGGCGGCGTCACGCCGGCTCTTGGACCGCGGCCACGTACGGACGGCCCTCCCGCCAGGCGGCGACCTGCTCGGGCCGGCCGAACACCTGCAGGTAATCCTCGACCGACCCCACCGCTGCGCGGCCGACGTGGTACGCGTCGAACTCCGGCTCGCCGTCGCCGACGAACACGTCCAGCGGCTCCACGACGGTGTCGAGGCTCGGATAGACGAAGACCGCCGTGGAGCGGCGGGTGACGGTGCCGCCGGCGACGACACGGTGCCGGCCCGGCTTGAGCAGCCCGTTGGTCCAGTTGGTCAGCAGCGAGCCGGTGAAGACCTGCAGGGCGCCGGGCACGATCGGCACCGAGATCCAGGTCCCGTCGGGGCGCTGGCCCTGCAGCCCGGCGTAGTCGCCCTCCTGGTGCAGCACGGTGAGCACGGAGCTGTCGGCGTGCTCGAGCAACAGGAGCTTCTCCTCGTCGGTGCCGGGTTCCGGGTGGGTCCACGTCGGATAGTCGTTGACGACGAACGTCGTGTACTCCGGCGTACGGCCGGGGAAGGTCTCGACCGGCACGCCGAGCGCCCGGGCGTAGAGGGCCAGCACGCGGCGGGCCACGCCGACGTTGGCGTCGTGGTAGGCGCGGGCAACCTCGCGCAGCCCCGGCTCCTGCGCCGGCCAGACGTTGGCGTGGGCGAAGACGTCGAGGTATTCCTCCGGCACGCCGGCGGCCGCCGCGCTTGCGGGGTCGTCATACTGGCCGAAGCTGAAGCGCTCCAGCTCCAGCCGTCCGTAGTCGTCCGGCCACTGCCGCCAGCCGCGGTACGGGTGGGCCGTCGGGCTGGCGAGCTTCTCCTTCTCCGCCGGCGGCAGGGCGAGGATGCGGCCGATGCTGCCGTGGAAGTCGTCGATGAGCTGCTGCGGCACGCCGTGGTTGACGACCTGGATGATGCCCAGCTGCTCGGCCGCGGCGCGCGCCTGGGCCAGTTCTTCGCTGCCGGGCTCCGCTACCGAAGCGGCCTCGAGGTCGATGACGGGAACACTGACGATTTCGGTGGTCAAGGTCGGCTCCTCTCAGTGCAGGGCGGTGTTGATGATGTGGGCGAGCGTGGCCGGTTCCGTGTCCCGGACCGTGGTGACCGACGCCTGCGGGGCGGCCTGGGTGAAGCGCTGGACCTCGGCGTCGGTGAGTGCGCCGTCCCTGCTGCGCACGAGCAGCGGCGGGTGGCGCAGCTCCGGCAGGCGCTCCCACAGCGGCTCGTCCTGCGGGGCCGGGCCGGGCAGGGAGTCGACGAGCAGCAGGCGGCCGATCGCGGCCGGGTTGCGGGTCGCCGCGTGCAGCGCGACGCGGGCGCCGAGCCCGTGGGCGAGCAGCAGCCGGTGCCGCTGCGCGAAGGATTCGATCGCCTCGACGATGGGCCGGGCGAGCCGGCCGGCACGCCGCGGTTGACCGCCGGGTTGAGCCATGCGTCGAGCTCCTCGATCTCCGC
>NZ_JBEPDB010000138.1:0-13259 GCF_040300025.1 Dactylosporangium sp. NPDC000555
CGCCCGGCGGGCCGACCGGCGGCTTCGTCGCCGGCGGGGGCGGCGGGACGGGCGGCGCGTCGCCGCCGAGGACGTCGTTGGCGTATTTGTCGACGGTGGTCACGTGGTTCTTGCTGTCCACGACCCGCGCGGTCGAGCCGCCGGGCGCGTTGATGAACATGCGGTCCTCGCGGACCTCGATCTCCAGCGGCTTGCCGCCGGCCCGGATCCGGATCGGCTCGAGCGCCTTGCCCTGCGCGTCCAGCACGTAGACGGTCCCGGTGGCGTCGTCGGCACAGTACAGCCGGCCCGACCAGGCCACGCACGGCTGCAGCTTCGGGCTGTCGCCGGGCACGGCGAAGTCGCGGACCTTGCCGTTGTTGACGACATACACGCGGCTGCCGTCGACCACGGTGACCGGCACGTCGCCGCCGACCGTGCGCCCGGGCATCGCGCTCTCGCCCTCGAGATGCAGCGGCACCTTCTTCACGGCGTCGCCGCGCAGCGTGGTCAGGGTGGTGGCGGTCTTGTCGAGCACGGCCACGCCGGAGTCGAGGATCGACAGCGTCAGGTCGTGGCTGGGGTCGGCGACGCCGACGGTCTTCACCTTCACCGGGGTGCCGGCGGACCCGCCGCCCTGGCCGCCGGAGGGGGAGGCCTTCTTCGCCGGCGCGGGCTCGATCGCCACGACTGTGCCCTCGGACGGCACCAGCAGCCACAGCCGGCCGCCGCCGTCGAACGCGCCGCCGGAGATGCCCGGCGGGAAGCTCAGGATCTCGCCGACCGGCAGCAGCGTCGCCGGGTCGAGCTGGCGGACCTGGCCCTGCACGGTGTCGACGACGAACGCCGTGTCGTCGTGCACCGCAACGGTCACGCCCAGGCCTGGCATCGACTGCGTGGTCGCGCCGATGCTGAGGCTGGACAGGTCCAGCACGCTGATCTTGCCGGTGTTGAGATCCCGGAGGATGACGAACCGGTCGCTCTGGGACACCTGCATCGTGTGGCCCTGCGCGTCGGTGATCTTGGTGCGCGTGTCGACCTTGCCGGTGACCCCGTTGACCCGGGCGAGCTCGCCCTTGTCGCTGCTCCACAGCCAGGCGCTCACATCGAAGCTCGCCACCGCTTGGTTGGCCGCTCCGGTGCCGAGCAAGGTCAGCCCGAGCACCGAGACCAGGGCCACGATGGTGCCGAGCGTCACCAGCCCGCCGCTTTTGCGCGAGCGCAGGTTCAGCCGCATTGCCTCACCATCCCGGCCCCCTCCCGAACCGGCGCCCATCATATTCCGGTCGATGTGTGGTGGATACCCCGTAGGGTGCGCTCGGTGTCCTCATTGATACGCACGGTGTTACAAAGGGCTCATCCACGCGAGGTGCACGCCAGGTCGGAGAGCTGAACGTCCCGCGTGCCGTAGACCGCGGCGACGGTGAAGCAGTACTCGAGCTTCGGATTCAAGCCGCTGATGGTGACCCGCGTGCTGCCCGCCGGCAGGCCCTGCAGCTCGCGCATCGAGCCCTGCGCCCCGCCGGCCACCACGAACGGCACGCTGCCGCTGGTCGGGTCCTTCCACGTCAGCGTGACGCTGGTCTTGTCGTCCTTGAGCCTCAGGCCGCCCGGGGCCCGCGGGTTGCCGGCCGGCCCGGCGCTCGGCGGGACGGACGGGGGCGGCCCGGTCGGCCCGGTGGAATTGGTCGGCCCGGTGGAACTGGCCGGACCGGTAGATGTGGTCGGCGGCGACGGTGGCGCGGCGGTCCCGTCCGGGCTCGCCGCGAAGAACGTGGCGGCCATGGCGATCCCGCCGCCGAGCACCGCGACGACGACGATGACGAGGATGGCGGCCAGCGGCGAGCGGCGCCGCCTGGGGGCGCCGTCGGACGGCAGCGGCGGTGCGGTCGCCGACGTCGGCACCGGGGCGACCTGCCACGACGGGCCGGACATCGGCTCGTGGCCGGCGCGGCGCAGCACCCCGGGCGCGACCCGCTGCCACGGCGCCGGCTGGTAGTCGTCCTCGTCCGGCTCGTCCGGCTCGTCCGCAGGCTCGCCGGTCTCCGCGGCATACCCGGACGCCTGGTTGGTCTGCGGCGGCATCGCCGGCCGGTCGACGTCCCGCGGCTCCGGCCGGAAGATCGGCCGTTCGCCGGCGGGCGGCGCGGACATCGGCCGCGGCGGGAGCGGAGGCTGCGGCGGGGCCGGTGGGACGGTGGCGTGCGACGGCGGCGGCGGCGTCATTGGGTCGAACGTGGACGGCGGGGCCGGCGGGACGATGGCGTACGGCGGCGGCGTCACCGGGTCGAACGTGGACGGCGGGGCCGGCGGGACGGTGGCGTGCGACGGCGGCGTCACCGGGTCGAACGTCGGCGGCGGGGGCTGCGGCACGTGCGGCTCCGCCTCCGCCTCCGGCTCGGGCAGGCCCAGATACCGCCGGGCCGCGCGCACGCTCGGGTGCCCGTCGCCCAGCACCCGCGGCCCGAGCTTGACCAGCCGGCCGTAGCGCCGCTTGGCCTCGAACACGTTGCCGAGCTCGTCGGCGATCCGGGCCAGCTCGTAGGACAGGCCGAGCATCACCGCGTGCTCGTCGCCGAGTCGGTGCTGGCCGGCGACCAGCCCCTCCTCGAGCACCCGGCGCGCGTCGCCGAGGTCGCCGAGCTCGGCGTGGTACCGCGCCAGCCGGCCCATCGCGGCCAGCACGTCGGGATCGTCCGGCCCGAGCGTCGAGACGGCGGCGGCGATCGCCCGGCCGAGCAGCGTCAGCGCCCCCCGTTTGTCGCCCTGGGCGGCGATCGCCCGGGCGCCTTGCACGGCGTTGGCCAACTGGGCGGACGAGGACACGCGGATACTGTGCCCTGTCCACCTCCCGGGCGCCACCCGTGGGGCGGACATTCCGTGACGAGCCCGTAGCGGCATGCTTCACCGAGGCCGGGTTGGGCCTGTGATCAATACTTGTCGGATGGCGAAAGAATCGCTGATCCCGCTGCCCGGCGCGCGGGAGGGCCGCGACCCGTCCCGGGCCATCAAGCGCGGCCCCAGCCGGGTGCCGCCCGAGGTCGTCGCGGCCAACCAGCGCGAGCGGCTCTTCGACGCGCTCGTGCACACGGTGGCCGAGAAGGGGTACGCCAACGCGACGGTCAGCGACATCTGCCGGGCCGCCGGCGTGACCCGACCGGCCTTCTACGCCCTCTTCGCCGGCAAGGACGATGCGCTCATCGCGACCTACCGCCACGGCACCGACCTGCTGCTCAAGCTCATGGAGGACGCCTACCACGCCGAGTCCGGCTGGCGCGACAGCGCCCGGGCCGCGCTCCGCGTGATGCTGCAGGTGCTGGCCGAGCTGCCGGCCTTCGCCACGACGGCGGTCGTGGAGATCGACGCCGCCGGCCCGCACGGGCGCGGGGAGCGGGCCCGGCTGCTGCGCCGGTTCGACCGCTTCTTCGCCGAGGCCCCGCGCGGCGCCGACCTGCCGATGCCGGAGGAGCTCGTCGAGACGATCGTCGGCGGGATCTACGCGACGGTGTACCGCTACGTCGCCGCCGGCAAGGTCGAGCAGCTCCCGGCGCTGTTGCCGACGTTGTCGTACTTCACGCTGGTGCCCTTCGTCGGGCTCGAGGAGGCGGCGCTGGAGCTGAGTACGCCCCCGAAAGGGCCGGCGCCCGGCAAGCCGGCGCAATGCCGGGTCACCCCCTGACGGCTCGGTGGCGATGATCACCCAATTTATCCGATATTTCGGGTAAGTCAGTTTGTGCGGTATGTGCCAAGCGACTCGACTCCGATTCGCGCGCTGCCCGAGTTTATCCGATATTTCGTACAAAGCGGATTAGTCGGTCCGCGACGCCGAGGCCAACCACGGGCGCGCACGTACCGGTACGGACGAAACGTTCAGCAGCAGGTAAGGCGGGAACCCGGCCGTTCACGGCCGGGAGGAACGCCATCACGGACCGGGACGACTCCGACGGCACCCGTTACGCCGGGACGGCGCTGAACGGCTACCGGCGCCGTCAGCAGCGGCTGCGTCAGCGGTTGCAGGAGAAGGCCACCAAGTCTGCGAAACGGCTGCTGGCCCGCCGCCGCCGCAAGGAGTCGCGGCACGCCGCGAACGTCAACCACGCCATCGCCAAGAACATCGTGACCGAGGCTGCACGCACCGGCCGCGGCGTCGCCGTCGAACAGTTGACGGGCATCCGCGACCGGGTCCGGCTGAGAAAGCCCCAACGGGTCACGCTGTCGTCGTGGTCGTTCCGCCAGCTCGGCAAGGTCGAGGTCGACCCCCGGTACACCTCCCAGACCTGCGCAGGTTGCGGGTATCGGGACAAACGGAACCGGCCAGATCAGGAAACCTTTGTCTGTCGGTCGTGCGGGGTCGTTGCCCACGCCGATCACAATGCGGCCCGCAACATCGCTGTACGTGGTGTCGTGGGCTGGGGCGCAGTCAACCGCCCGCACGCGGCCTGACCTCGCAGCCAGCAAGGGCAGTGATCCGCAAACCCGCCCATTCATGGGCGGGTATTTGACGTCAGGACGGTGCGGGGGGTCAACCGGCCGGGCAGGGCCGAGCGCTGGTGCGGCACCCGCGGCGCGGGGGAGCGGTGCAGGACGGCCCGGAACGTGCCGGGCGACTGGCCCGTCTCGCGGGCGAAGAAGCGGCCGAAGTTCGTCGGCTCCTCGAAGCCCAGCCGCCGTCCCACGTCCGCGACCGGCATCCCGCTCGTGGCCAGCAGCCGCTTGGCCTCCAGCGCCACCCGCTCGTCGATGAGCTGCTTGGCGCTCCGGCCGGTGACCGCGAGGCTGGCCCGGGTGAGCGTCCGCACCGAGCAGCGCAACTGCTCGGCATAGTCCTCGACGCGCCGGTGCCGCACCTCGCGCTCCAGCTCGGCGCGCAGCAGGCCGATGAGCAGGTCGGCCGGGCCGCGCCGGGGCTCGGGTGCCAGCGCGGCGATGCGCATCAGCAGCACCGCCACCGAGTGGGCCAGCAGCGTCTCGCCGAACGGGGTGCCGCCGTAGCGGACCCGGTCGACGCCGATCTGGGCGATCTCGGCGACGATGGCCTCCTCGTCCTCGCCCGCGGGCTGCCAGCAGGCGGGCGCGAACGGGTCGGTGACGAGCTCCGGCAGCGGCAGCTCGGGCAGCAGCGACGGCGAGAACGTCAGCACGGTCGCGTCGAAGCCGGCCTGCTCGCCGAACTGGTGCACCTGGCCCGGGCGGCCCCACAGCAGGGTGCCGGGGCGGCAGGCGTACGTCACGAAGTCCAGCGCATGCGTGCCTTGACCGGCGCTGACCAGGATCACGACGTGGTCCGCGGTCCGCATGGCGGAGCGCCCGACCGGCAGGTCGCTGAGCCGCGCCGCGCTGACGGGATCACCGGTGAGGCCGAAACTGACCATGGCCAGCCCGACTGTACCGAAAGTGGGCCAATCGGCAACCCGCTGGAGCGGCCGGCATTCGGCCTGCGCCGGGTCTACACCCGGATGCCGGCCACCGCCAGCTCGGCGATGCGGACCTCCTCGAACGCGGCGCCCACCTCCGCGAGCCGCTCCTCGCTCAGCGCCTCGCGCAGCGCGGGCAGCAGCTCGTCCTCCTCGTGCGCCACGTGCCGCGCGACGGTGGCGATGAAGTTCTCGAGAGTGTCGTCGAAGCCCGGCCCCTCGGGCGAGATGAGCTGCAGGTCGTGCAGCAGTCGCTCGGCCTCGTGGTGCTCGTCGGCGCCGGTGTGCGCCTCCTCGCGGGCGTGCGCGTCGAGGCCGGCCAGCACCGGGTACACCTTCTGCTCCTCCGCGTGGCTGTGCGCGGTGAGGCGGGCGGCGCACTCGTCCAGCAGCAGCTGGCGGTCGCCGTGGCCGGAGCGCAGGCGCTCGAAGAGCCGCTCCATGACCCGGTGGTCGTTCATGATGAGTGTGACGGCGTCGGAAGCCATGGTTTCCTCCTAGGTGCGTCCCCTCCACGGTCTCGCGTCGCGGGGAGCGGCGTGGCGGAATGGACGAACCGGTTCGCCAAGTGTGCGCCAGGCTGCGCGGAATGCGCGACGGCGCCGCCCTCGCCCGGCCGTGGCGGACGAATGCCTGATCCGGACCGGTGCGCGGAGTCCATCGCGGTGCCGGCCCGGCTCGACTCCGGTGGGCGTCGATGTGCCGGCCTCGGGCGGTCGGCGCGGGCCGCCGAGGTATTCACCACGGCGCGAATTGTCGAGCGAAGATATTTTTGCACGCCAATGAGTGACCCGTCGTGATCCTCAAACTCCAATCCGTATTGTTACGGCAACGTAAAGTTCGCGTCGCGTCAGGGCTGCCCGCATCGGAAGATGTCAGTCAAAAATCCCGCGAGTACAGCCGTTTGGGTCCGTACAGGTTGGTCAAGAACCGGGCGAACGGATGAGTGGGAATGGGGCGATCGGCGCTCGACGGCATACATCGGTATTGACATGGATCGGCCGAGCTGTGATTGTGCACAACGTCGATGCGAGAGCCGGGACATTGGGTGCCAGAGCGCCTGCGGCGGCTGGCCCGCGTCCGACGCGCATTGTCAATCTCGGATGCCTGCGGGGGCTTTTCGTGACCCAAAGCCAGAGCTCGCTGCCCGTGCCCACCCAGCGGCAGGGTCGCGACCCGCGGCAGGGCCCCGAGCACCGGCCCACCCGGCACGCCGCCGAGCTCGACCGGCGCGAGCAGTCACCTGCGCCGCGCCGCGGCGAGGAGGAGCAGCGCGGGCAACGCACCGGCCGGCGCATCGTCGACCAGCTCCGCCTCATCGTCGCCGTCCCCCTCGTCGCCGTCGTCGTCTTCGCGGGCGTCGCGTTCGTCTCCACCATCCAGGAGGTGAACCGGGCGCGCACCCTGCAGGACCTCGCCGCGCTCGCCACCAACGCCGGCGGCCTCGCCCACGCGCTGCAGCGCGAGCGGGCCGCGGCCGTCAACGTCGTGCTCAGGAACGACGCGACGCTGACGGAGGCATTCCGGCAGCAGACGACGCTGACCGACGACGCGGTCCGCGTCTACCAGCAGCGCCGCCACGGCCTCTCCGGCAGGGGTTCGGAGACGCTGTCGCGCGTCGACACCGGTATCAACGCCCTCACCGGCCTGCGTGACCATGTCCGCAACGACAAACGGGCCTCGGTGACGGCCGTCGCGTTCAGCTACCGCATCGTCATCGCCGACCTGTTGGCCTACCGCGAGTCGGTGGCCCGCTCCGGCGCCCCGACCGACCTCGCCGACGAGATCCGCGCCGCGGCCGCGCTCTCCCGCGCCGCCGAGGCCGTCGGCCAGCAGCAGGCCGCCGTGCTGCGGGCGATCGCCGCCGGGCAGCTCACGCCCGCGCTGCAGCAGGAGGTCACCGCGACCCGCACGAGCTTCATCGAGGCGACGGTCTCGTTCAACCAGCTCGCCCCGGCGGAGTGGCGCACCTGGTACGAGCAGGTCGGCATGGGCGACAAGGTCATCGCCGCGCAGCGCCTGCAGGATCAGGTCGGGCGCACCGCGACCGGCTCGGCGATCGTGCTCGACTCCGCCGGCTGGATCAACGCGATGTCCGGCTGGGCGGGCCTGCTGTACCAGGTCGAGCAGCAGGTCGACGAGAGCGTCGAGCAGTCCGTCGCGGCGCTCCACGACGACCGGATGATCCGCGCCGTGCTGCAGAGCGCCGGGTTGGCGATCGTGCTGCTCGTCGCGATCGCGCTCACCGGTTTCGTCGCCCGGCGCCTGACCCGGCGGCTGCGGTCCCTGCACGACGCCGCCCGGACCGTCGCCTATGTGCAGCTGCCCTCCGTCGTGGCGGAGCTGCGCGCCGCCGCCCCCGGCACGGTCGACCCCGACGAGGTCGCCGACCGGGCGTCCTCGACCCTGGTGGTCGGCGGCGCCGACGAGGTCGCGGACGTGGCCCAGGCCTTCCGGGCCGTGCACCGCGAGGCGGTCCGGATCGCTGGTGAACAGGCCGTCATGCGCTCCAACGTCGCCGAGATCTTCGTTCACCTCTCCCGCCGCGAGCAGCGACTGGTCGACGCGGTCCTGGCCCAGGTCGACAAGGTCGAGCGGGACGAGACCGACCCCGACCGGCTGCAGGAGCTGTACCAGCTGGACCACCTGGCCACGCGGATGGCCCGGATCAACCTGAGCCTGCTGGTGCTGGGCGGCTCCGGCGCCGCCCGCGTGCGGCGCGAGGACGCACCGCTGGGCAAGGTCCTGCAGGCCGCCATCTCCCAGATCGAGCACTACGTGCGGATCCGCTTCGGCAGCGTCGACGACGACGTGGCGGTCGTTGCCGAGGCGGTCGACGAGATCGTGCACCTGCTCGCCGAGCTGCTGGACAACGCGACCGCGTACTCGCCGCCGGAGTCGGAGGTCGCGGTCACCGCCCGGGCGCTGGGCGATCGGATCATCGTGCAGATCGCGGACACCGGCGTCGGCCTGTCCTGGTCGCGGCGGGAGCAGCTCAACCAGCTGCTGGCGCACCCGCCCGCGATCGACATCGCCGCCGTGCGCGCCATGGGTCTCACCGTGGTCGGGCACATCGCCGCGCGGTACAACATCCAGGTCCAGCTGCGCCCCGGCCAGCCCACCGGGACGCTGGCCGAGATCGTCGTCCCGAAGGACATGTTCCGTCCGATGCTGGCCTCGGAGCGGGGGCCGCAGCTGCCGCCGGTGACGGTCACCGCCGAGCACACCGGCAACGGTGCCCGCCCGGCCAACGATCTGTTCACGCCGCAGCGGCCCGCCGAGCCCAGCCTGTTCGAGGATCCGTCGCAGCCCTGGCCGACGCAGGAGTTGTACCCGGTACCGCCGTCCCGGTCACCGGCGGCCCCGCCCGGCCCCGGCATGTGGCCGCCGCTGCCCGAGCCGGTGGTGCCGGCGATCCTGGCCGGCACCGACGACGCGATCGAGCTGCCGATCTTCCAGTCGATCAACGGCTGGTTCCAGACGGAGACACCGCCCGACCTCGAGACGAGCAGCGAGGCGTCGAACTGGGAGTCCGGCGCCGACGCCGGATGGCAGGCCGCGGCCGCGGCCGCCACGCCGGAGGTGAGCTCCACGACCGCCGCGGGTCTGCCGGTCCGCGCGGCGGGGCGCCACCTCGTGCCGGGCGCGGCCGAGCCGGCCGCCCGGCCCGGCGTTCCGGTCCAGCCGAGCACGCCGAAGCGCGACCCCTCCCGGGTCGCGGCGGCCATGTCGGCGTACGCGCGCGGCGTCGCGAACCGACGCCCGCAAGGCTGAGCCTGGCTTGGGGGGAACCGTTGGATGTACCTGCGACAGCTGGAGAGGACCACGTCTGTGACCGACCCGAGTAATCTCGGTTGGCTGCTGGATAACTTCGCGAGCCGCACTCCCGATGTCAGCCATGCGCTGGCGATCTCGACCGATGGCCTCGTGCTGGCGCACACCCGGGCACTACCCCGGGACCGCGCCGACCAACTCGCCGCCACCGGCAGTGGCCTCGTCGCGCTCCTCGCCGGCGCCGCCCGCTTCTTCGACGCCGGCCAGGTCGTCTCGAACGTGACCCAGCTCGACGGCGGGTTCATGTTCTGCATGGCGTTCAGCGACGGCGCGTCGCTGCTCGTGCTCGCCTCGCCCGACGCCGACGTCGGCAAGGTGTCGTACGAGATGACCGAGCTGGCCAACCGCATCGGTGACGCGCTGACTCCCGCCGTGCGGGGCCCGTCGTGACCGATCCGTATCAGCGCGCGGGGCGCCCGACCTCAGTAAAGATCATCATTGCGGGCGGCTTCGGTGCGGGCAAGACCACGCTCGTCGGCGCGATCTCCGAGATCCCGCCGGTGACGACCGAGGCAGTGATGACCGCCGCCAGTCTCGGGCACGACGACGCCACCCTGGTGCCGGACAAGGGCAGCACCACGGTGGCGATGGACTTCGGCCGTATCACGCTCTACTCCGACCTCGTCCTCTACCTCTTCGGCACCCCGGGTCAGAAGCGGTTCTGGTTCATGTGGGACGAGCTGTGCCGGGGCGCGATCGGCGCGGTCGTCATCGCCGACACCCGGCGCCTGGCGGACTGCTTCGGCGCCATCGACTATTTCGAGAACCGTCGACTGCCCTACGTCATCGCCGTCAACAATTTCGAGGGCGCGACGCGCTACCACGTCGAGGACATCCGTGACGCGCTGGCGATCCACCCAAGCGTCCCGATGCTCGACGCCGACGTGCGGTCGAGGGCGTCTGCCAAGGAGATCCTCGTCGCCGTGACCGAGCACGCCCTCGCGCAGCGCGCCGGCGCTCGCCGATAAAACCCCCTCAAGGAGAACAATGTCCCTGCAACGACGTTTGGTCAGCATCGCGCTGGCCACCGGCCTGGTGCTCACGGGCGCCGGGTGTGCCAAGGACGAGGCGAAGTCCGGCGGCGCCGGTGCGGCGTCCACCCTCAAGATCGGTCTTCTCGGCTCACTGAGCGGCACCTACCAGGCGATCGGCACCGACGTCAAGAACGGCTTCGAGCTGTACCTCAAGATGCACGACAAGAAGCTCGGCGGGCACCCGATCGACCTCAAGATCGGCGACGAGGGCGACGGCGCGCAGACCGCGGTCCCGGCCGCGACCAAGCTCATCAAGGACGAGGGCGTCCTCGCCGTGACCGGCATCGTCGGCGGTGGCTCCGTCGCCGCCGTGGCGCCGCTGCTGAGCGAGGCGAAGATCCCGCTGGTCGGTTCCGTCGGCCGCCCCGAGCTCAAGGACCTCAGCGGTGTGTGGACCACGAGCTTCATGTCCTCCGACCCGGGCCAGAGCATCGCCCAGTACATCAAGGACAAGGTCGACGGACCCGTCTTCGCGATCGGCCCGGACTACCAGGGTGGCTACGACGAGGTCGGCGGCTTCACCAACGAGTTCACCAAGATCGGCGGCACGCTCGCCAATGCCAACGGCAAGACCCTGTGGACGCCGTTTCCGCAGACGACCAACTTCCTGCCGTACTTCAGCCAGATCAAGTCCAGCGGCGCCAAGGCGGTCTACACCTTCTACGCCGGTAAGGCCGCGATCGACTTCGTGAAGCAGTACAAGCAGTCCGACGTGAAGGACCTCCCGCTGTACGCCGCCTTCGTCACCGAGGGCAGCGTGCTGCAGGCCGAGGGCGACGCCGCCAAGGACGTCTACACCGTCTGCAACTACTCGCCCGACCTCGACAACGAGGAGAACCGCAAGTTCGTCGCCGCGTGGCGCCAGGCCTACCCGGACGCGACCCCCACCACGTTCGCGATGGCCTCCTACGACGCGGCGGCCGTGCTCGACCGGGCCATCGGCGCGGCCGGGGCCAACCCGACCTCGCAGTCGATCAACGAGCAGCTCGGCAAGCTCGGCCAGATCTCCAGCCCGCGCGGGCAATGGCAGTTCGGCAAGAACCACGCGCCGATCCAGAAGTGGTACCTGCGTCAGGTCCGAAACGACGGCCGCGCGCTGGCCAACGTGCTGGTGCAGGACCTCGCGACGGTCGGCGCCTAGTCCATTGGACGACTACCTCATCCCGGCGGTCGACGGCGTGGCCTACGGCCTGCTGCTGTTCGTCGTCGCCGCCGGGCTCACCCTCGCCTTCGGCGTGGGTGACGTGCTCAACCTGGCGCACGGGACGCTGTACGCGTTCGGTGCCTACGCCGCCGCCGAGATCAGCGACGGCAGCTGGGGCTCGCTCGCGCTCGCGGCGCTCGTCGGCGCCGCGACCGCGGGCGCCGGCGGCGCGCTGCTGTCGGTCATGCTCGTGCCGCTGGCCGGGCGCGGGCACCTCGCACAGGCGTTGCTCACGTTCGGCGTCGCGCTGGTGGCCGGCGACCGGCTCATCGCGCTGTTCGGCAAGGACGACCTCGGCGTGGTCGTGCCGGCCGCGCTCGACCGGACCGTGCACCTGGCCGGGCACAGCTACCCGGGGTACCGGCTGGCGCTGATCGGCGTCGCCGCGCTCATCGCCGCCGGGCTCGCGCTGCTGGTGACCCGGACCCGGGTCGGCGGCCTGGTGCGCGCCACCGTCGACGACCGGGACATGGTCGCCATGCTCGGCATCTCCCCGTTCGCGGTGCGCACCGGCGTCCTCGCCGGCGCGGGCGCCCTGGCCGGCCTGGCCGGCGCGCTCGGCGCCCCGATCATCGGCCCCGGCCCGCGCACCGCCGACACGGTGCTCATGCTGTCGCTCGTCGTGGTGGTGCTCGGCGGCATGGGCTCGATCACCGGCGCCCTCGTGGCGGCCATCGCGGTCGGCGAGATCCAGACCGTCGGCGTCACGAACTTCCCGACCATTGCCCCGTTCGCGCTCTTCGGCGCGATGGCGATCGCGCTCGCCGCGCGGGCCCGGGGCCTGCTGCCGTCGGGGCGATCCGCATGAGATGGATCCTGTACCCCGCGACGGCGGCCCTGCTGACGCTGCTGGTCTCGTTCGCGTGGACCCTGGACGACTACGCGAACCAGATGCTCGCCCGGATCCTCATCGTGGGACTGCTCGCGGTGAGCGTCGCGCTGTTGACCGGCGTGGCCGGCCTGCCCACGCTGGGCCAGACCGCGCCGTACCTGGTCGGCGCCTACACCACCGCCACCCTCGTGCACCACGACGTCGACCTCGGCGTCGTGCAGCTGCTCTGCGCGGCCGCGGCCGGCGCGCTCTTCGCGCTGCTCACCGCGCCGCTGGTGGTCTACGCCCGCGGCGTCGTGGTCCTCATGATCACCCTCGCGCTCGGCGAGCTGACCGTGACCGTCGCCGGGCGCTGGAAGTCCGTCACCCACGGCACCGACGGCATGCTCGCGCTCGGGAAGGTGGTACCGCTGCCGGGCCTGGCCGCCCTCGACACGGACGGGTCGGTGTACCTCTACACCCTCGCCGTGGTGACCGTCCTCACCGCCGCGTTGCTGCTCGCGCTGCGCTCGCCCGCGGGCGCGCTGCTGCGGGCCACCCGCGACGACGCGCGCCGGATGCGGGCCAGCGGGCACCCGGTCGCCGGATACCTCACGGCCGCCTACGTCGTCGCGAGTGCCCTGGCCGGCGTGGCCGGTGCCCTGCTGGTGACCGTGCAGTCGTACATCTCCCCGAGCGACGGCGGCTTCGACGTGGCCGCGCTGATCCTCCTCGCGGTCACCATCGGCGGCGCCACGTCCATGGTCGGCGCCCTGGTCGGCGCGGGCCTGGTGGTGGCCACCCGGGACTGGCTGGCGGGCGCCGGCCACGCGCCCCTGCTGCTGGGCTGCCTCTTCATCGTCTGCGTGTACCTGCTGCCCAACGGCCTGCTCGGCGACCGCGCGGCGCTGCCGGCGCTGTTCCGGCTCCGCCCGCGCCGGCCCGGGGCGCCGCCGTCCGAGCGGAATTCCGGGCAGCATTCC
>NZ_JBEPDB010000139.1:0-13015 GCF_040300025.1 Dactylosporangium sp. NPDC000555
GCCGCGCCCATGGTGTCACCGGTGCCGGCGGCCAGCACCGCGCCGGACGCGGTCTCACCGACCGTCTCGGCGGGCCCGGCGACCCGGGGCAGCGCCAGGTCCCGGCCGAAGGCGAGCTTCACCAGGTCCCGGCGGTACTCCCCGGTCGCCGGCGACCAGTACCCGGTGCCGGAGGCCTCGCCGCGGTCGGTCGTCGGCTCGCCCCCGTCCGCGCGCAGCCGGTGGCTGAGCCAGTCGTGCGGCAGCAGCACCGTGCTCGTCCGGGCCGCGAGCTCCGGCTCGGCGCGGGCGAACCAGCGCAGCTTGGTGACCGTGAAGCTGGCCACCGGCACCAGCCCGACCGCGTCGGCCCACGCCTGCGGGCCGCCGAACTCGCCGGTGAGGTCAACCGCGGCGCGCGCCGAGCGGGTGTCGTTCCACAGCAGGGCGGGACGCACCACCTCGCCGGCCTCGTCGAGGCAGATCATGCCCTGCTGCTGCCCGCCGACGCCGATCGCGGCGACACCGTCCAGCAGCCCGGCGCTGGCCTGCTCGTACGCAGCCCACCACAGCCGCGGATCGACCTCGGTACCGTCAGGGTGTGGCGCGCGGCCCTCGCGGAGCACCTCGCCGCTGTCCGCGTCACACACCACAACCTTGGTCGACTGGGTCGACGTGTCGACCCCGGCAACCAATGTCATCGCACGCCCAGCAGGTGTTCCATGGCCAGACGGTCGAGACGCTCGAACGCCATGCAGGCGGCTTCGACCGGGTCGAGGGAGGCGTGGGTGGCGGTCCAGCCGACCGTCCGCCCCGCATGACGACCCGGCCCGCCTCGTCGGCACTCCCCCGCAAGCTCCGCATGGCCTGGGCCGACGCCGCGCCGGTGAGCAGCCCGGCCGGCGGGCCGTCCGGGTGACGGCCGCAGCTCAGCAGGTCAGGTCGATGTCCAGGACGGCGGCCTCCGTGCCGTTGACGAACACGACCGTACCGTTGAAGTCGTCCTCGGCGGCGGGTTCGTCGTCCGGCCCGTTCAGCGGCAGCCATCCGGCGTAGGCGATCAGCGGCGGGCCGTCGGGGCCGGTCATCCGGGCGAGCAGGACGTCGAGCAGGTCACGGTGCAGGTGGCCGGCGATGTGGTCGTCCGGGATCTCCAGCCACTCGCCCTCCCAGTCCTCGTCGATCAGGTCGAGCAGGGAGCCGCTCACGACGTGCTCCATGCCGCGGCTCAGCTCGTCGACCGAGACGGTACGAAGCTCCGGCACCTCCTCGGGCTCCTCCTCGCGGGTACGCCGCCACCAGTCCGCGGCCACGGCGAGCGGGTCGCCGTCGCCACGCGGGCCGATCCAGGCGCGGAACGTCACCGGGTTGTTGTTGTTCACCCAGAGCAGCCCGCTCAGCAACGTCATGAGACACGCCAGGTGCGTGCGCAGCGCGGCGTCCGCGCCGTCGGCCTCGATCACCGGCGGCGGCTCGACGGCGGGCGCGGTCGCCACCGTCAGCCGTAGCGTCTTGCCGAAGGTGTCGCGCCGGAGCAGGTGCAGGTCGTCCTCGCCGGTGGAGACCCGCAGCAGGTCCGAGTGCCGCCCGACGAGCTGGTCGGCGAGGTGCGCGAGCAGCGACCCGCCGCGCGGACCGGTCACCGGGATCCGTTCCCTCAACAGGGCGAGAACCTCGGCGGTCGCCTCGTCGTCCGGCCGGGTCGGCTCGTACGGCCGGCCGGGGGCGGCCTGGACCTGGCTGGTGAGCACGTTCGCCGCGACGGGCCGGCCGGGCCCGGACTCAGGGAAGCCGCCGAGGCGGGCGATCTCCGCCGGCGCCGGCGGTTCCGGCCAGTGCTGATCGGAGCGCTCGGGGGCGGCACCGACGACAACCTCCGTCCGCCATCCCGGGGCACCGTCCCCCGCCCAGACGGCGAGCAGCCACGAGGCCGCGATCACCGCCCACTCCTGGGATGTCGGTGCGGGCCGGTCGCCGGACGGCACCGGGCTCGGCTGCCGGTACCAACTGTCGGTGTAGCCCGTCGTCCGGTCCACCGCAGAGCCCCTCCGCCCGCTCGTCATTCGGAACGGGCCGACCCTACCGTCCCGGGCGGACATCCCGCGGCCGGCGGGTCGGCGTGGCCGTTCCAGGTAGCACCGTGACCAGGAGCCGGGCTCAGTCCTCGTTCCGGGCCGGTGGGTGCGGCTGAGGTTGTCGCGGGCGAGCGTTGTTCAAGCGTGACCTGGTCAGGGCTGGTCCTGCCGGTCACCCGTCGTCAGCATCCAGCCGATGACCGCCCATGCGCTCCTGCGCCATGCGCGGGCCGCGGTGACCCGCGAAACCCTCCGCGGGCCGGCTCGAGCACCGCGCCGGACGCGACTCGTCCGCCGCCGCCCTGTGCTGGGTGCTCACCGACCCGCGGCTGCACCGCGAGGTCGCCGAGGCGGGCCGCGCCGCCGCGGCGGCCTATTCGGCGGACCGGCACCTGGAGCGCCTGCTCGCGGCGTACCGGTTCGCGATGGATCAGGGTGCCGCAAGCGCCTCGGTCGGGGCGAGCCGGGCGGCCCGCACCGCCGGGTAGAGACCGGCGATCGCGCCGATCACCAGCGTCGCGAGGATCCCGCCGGCGGTCGCCCATGCGGGCACGACGGCGGGCCAGTCGCGGCTGCCGGCGTACAGGGTGGTCACTCCGATCCCGGTCACCACGCCACCGACCCCGCCGATCGCGGACAGTAGCAGCGACTCGGACAGGAACTGCAGCAGGATCTGCCCCCGGGTGGCGCCGAGGGCCCGGCGCAGCCCGATCTCGGCCCGGCGTTCGAGCACCGAGATGACCATGGTGTTCGCCACGCCGACCCCGCCGACGAGCAGCGCCACCGCGCCGAGGCCGAGCAGCAGGCCGGTGAAGGTACGGTCGGTCGCCTGCCGGGCGGCGAGCGCGTCGGAGGGCCGGGACACCTTCACCTCGTTCGGCGACTGCGGGTTCGCGGTTGCGGCCAGCACCGCGCGGACGGCCTCGACGGAGGCGTCCCGGGACCGGGTGTAGAGGGTCGTCGGGTGCCCGTCGAAGTCGAGGTACGTCTTCGCCGCGTCCCAGCCGACGAGCGCTGCCGCGTCGAGCTCCGGGGCCAACGGCACCGGCTTCAGGATGCCGATCACGGTGAACCAGCGGCGGGCGAGGTACACCTGGACGCCGTCACCCACCGAAACGACCCCGAGCCGCCGGGCGGCCGCGTCGCCGAGCACGACCGCCGGGTACCTGGCCGTCGCCGAGTTCAGCCACACACCGTCGGCCAGCGTGGCGCCGACAGTGCGCGGCAGGTCGTGGTGCGCAGCCTGTACAGAGATCGACCCGGTCTGCGCCGCCGGGATGTGGTCGCTGCGGTACACGTGCAGGCCGGACAGCTTGCCAGTCGCGGCAACCTCGGTCACCGCGCCGATCCGGGCGATCATCGGCACCGCTTCGTCGGGCAGCGGCGCGTCGCCGCCGAACAGGTCGCTGCCCGGCGCGACGGTGAGCAGGTTGGTGCCCAGCGCGGCGAGCTGCCGGTCCAACTCGGCGCGGCTGGACGAGGAGATACCGACGACGGCGGTCATCGCGGCAATGCCGATCGCGATGCCCAGCGCGGACAGGAACACCCGCAGCGGCCGGGTGTGCAGCCCGGCGCCGCCGACCCGGATCACGTCGGTGAGGAACAGCCGGGCCGGCTGCAGCGGTTGGGGCTTGATCGTCGTCGTCACGTCAGACCACCTGCCCGTCGCGCATGGCGACCTGCCGGGGCAGGCTGGCCGCCAGTTGCTGGTCGTGGGTGATGACGAGAATCGTCGCTCCGGCGTGGTGCAGCTCCCGCAGCAGCTGTACGACGCCGGCCCCCGATGCGGAGTCGAGGTTTCCGGTCGGCTCGTCGGCGAGCAGGATCGCCGGTTCGCCGACGACCGCTCGGGCGATGGCGACCCGCTGTCGCTCCCCGCCGGACAGCTCGTGCGGCAGGTGGTCGAGCCGGTCGCCGAGCCCGACCCGGCGCAGCGCCTCCTCGGACCGGCGGCGCCGCTCCGCGCGGGACCGGCCCGCGTAGAGCAGGCCGTCGGCCACGTTGTCCAGCGCGGGTTGGCCGGGCGCGAGGTGGAACTGCTGGAAGACGAACCCGATCCGGCGCGCCCGCAGGGCCGACAGTTGCCGGTCCTTCAGCGCCGCGATCTCGTGCCCGTCGATGCACACGGTTCCCGAAGACGGGCGGTCCAGGGTACCGATGAGATGGAGCATCGTGCTCTTGCCGGAGCCCGAGGGGCCGACGATGGCGACCAGTTCCCCCGCCTCCACGGTGAGGCTGACGTCCCGGACGGCGACGACCCCGCCGGGGTACTCCTTCGTCACCTCCGAAAGCTCCACGACGGGGGTCATGACGGCATCCCCACCACGGTGCCGTCGGTGATCCCGTCGCCGCTCACCTCGACCTTGCCCGCGGCGAACATGCCGAGCTGCACCGCAACGATGCGGGTCGTGGCCCCGTCGACGACCTGCAGCCCGTACCCGCCCTCGGCGAGCGCCAGCAGCGCCGCGACCGGCACGGCGAGCACGTTCTCCTTGCGATCCGCGGTGAACATCACCTCGGCGGTGACCTGGTCGAGCCCGGCGAACGCCTGCGGGTCGTCGGGCACGATGGTGACCTGGATCTTCGTTACCGCCGCGTTGTTGCCCTGTGCGGGCTTGATGACGGTCTCGACCTGGCTGATCTTTCCGGGCACGTTCTTGCCGTCGGGCAGCTTCACCGTGACCGCGGTGCCCGACTTGGCCATACGCTGGTCGGCCGCGTCGAGCTCGACGGTGACGACGGACGCGGTGCCGGTGTAGGTGAGCAGCGGCGCCCCGGGGCCGCCGGGGTCGCCGACGGCTGCCTTCCGCTCGTCGACGCGGA
Organism: Dactylosporangium sp. NPDC000555; assembly: GCF_040300025.1. Taxonomy (NCBI): domain Bacteria; kingdom Bacillati; phylum Actinomycetota; class Actinomycetes; order Micromonosporales; family Micromonosporaceae; genus Dactylosporangium; species Dactylosporangium sp. NPDC000555. The sequence continues at coordinate 4,878 of NZ_JBEPDB010000139.1, forward strand.
CCGGACCGGACGCGTAGAGCACCCGGCCGAGGTCGACCGTGCCGGTCTTGGTGAGGCCGAGGTCGCCTTGCCACTTGCGCACGGCGGCGGCGGTCGAGGACGAGTACTCCTCGTCGACGGTGAAGCCGGTGTAGCCGAGCGCCGCCAGGTTCTGCTCGAACTGCTTGACGTCGGCGCCCTTCACGCCCGGCGCGAGCGTGCGGTACGCGGGCAGGGTGCCGTACAGCAGTACCACCGGCGTGTTGTCGACCCGGTAGACGGATTGTCCGCGCTGGAGGGACGCGCCGACCGCGGGTAGTTCGGTGACCGTACCGGGGAGCTTGCCCACGACCGTCTTGGTGTCGCCGTGGCCCAGCTCGCCGTCCTCGGCCTGTGTGTCGACGAGCGTCTGCTTGGTGACCTGCGCCGTCTTCGCCGGTGTCTGCGACCGGGTCCGTGCGTTGCTGCCGCGCTCCGGCAGCCCGAACCCGGCCGCCGCGGCCGCACCGACGGCCGCGGCCGCCGCCGCGGCGGCGACCACCGTCCCGGCCCGCCCGCGCCTCCGCCGGCTCATGCCCTCTCCTCCGCTACGTTCCGGACCACTCATGCGCCCGCTCCGCCGTTGGTGCCGGTCTTCCGCCCGCCCTCGCCGCCGCCCTGGGGCTTTTGGATGTACTGCTGGCACTGCTGCTCGGCCTTCTTGAACTCCTCGCCCTGCGGGTCGACCCCGAGGTTGTTGCCGTCGATCATGACGCCACCGGCTTCGGACGGGTCGGGGAAGTTCGGTACGCCGTTCTCTCGCATGCACCGGGAGAATTCGCGCAGCTTCTCCTGCGCTTCCGGGTCGATCTTCATCGGCTCGCCGTCGTTGGGCAGGTGCTGCTTGCACGCTTGCTGTGCGGCTTTGACCTTCTCCTTAGCGATGCCTTCGGGGAACGACCACTGGAACGCGTTACCGTCCATCTGCGGGTCTTCCATTGGGATGCCGTGCCCGCGCATGCAGTCCGCGAACTTCAGCATGCTCTCCTGGTCGCGCTTCGGGTCCGGGCTGAACCTGGCGGTGGGGCCAGCGCTGGACTTCGCCCCGCCGTTCGCCGTGGCCACGCCGTCGTCCCGGTCGCCGCCGCGGGTACACCCGGCGCCGCCGAGGACCAGCAGCAGGCCGAGGACGAGCGCTGTCCTGATGCGCATGATGTCTCCTCCTGGCGCGGCCGGACGGTCGCCGGCCGCCAATGTCGCAGTCAAGCCGCCGGCGCGTCACCGGGCCGTAACCGCAAACGTTGACGCTGAGTTGACGGCGGAGCGCGGGACGATGGGTCCATGCGGATACTGGTGGTCGAGGACGAGCCGCTGCTGGCCGAGACGGTGGCGCAGGGGCTGCGGCGCGACGCGCACGCGGTCGACGTGGTCCATGACGGGGGCGCCGCGCTGGAGCGACTCGACGTCAACGATTACGACGTGGTGGTGCTTGACCGCGACCTGCCGGTCGTCCACGGCGACGACGTTTGCCGGGCGCTGGCCCAGCGGGAGTCCGCGGCCAGGGTGCTGATGCTCACCGCCGCCGCCGACATCGACGACCGGGTCGCCGGGTTGGCGCTCGGCGCCGACGACTACCTGCCGAAGCCGTTCGCGTTCCGGGAGCTGGCCGCCCGTGTGACGGCCCTTGGACGCCGGGCCCGCCCGGCCGCGCCACCGGTGCTGGAGCGATCCGGGATCCGGCTCGACCCGCACCGCCGCGAGGTGTACCGCGACGGCCGCTACGTCCCGCTGTCCCGCAAGGAGTTCGCCGTCCTTGCCGAGCTGTTGCGCGCCGACGGCGCCGCGGTCTCCGCCGAGCAGCTGCTGGAGAAGGCGTGGGACGAGAACGCCGACCCGTTCACCCACACGGTGCGGATGACGATCCTCAAGCTACGACGCAAACTCGGCGACCCGCCGGTGGTCCTGACCGAACCGGGAGTGGGGTACCGCCTCGCATGAAACGCATGACCATCCGGACCCGGCTGACCCTGGTGTACGGCGGGCTGGTCCTCCTTGCTGGTCTCCTGCTACTCGGCATCACCTACCTGCTGGTCTACCAGCGGCTCGCCGGCCACGTGGTCTTCATGGAGGGCGAGGCGCAGTCGCCCATGCTCGCGCCGGGCCAAGGCGCGAGTTCGACGTACGTCAAGCAGATCCAGGGCGACGTCACGAACAGCGCGCTGAAGGCGTTCCTCACCCAGGGCGGCCTTGCGCTCACCGTGATCCTCGTCGCGGCGCTCGCGTTCAGCTGGCTCGTCGCCGGGCGGCTGCTGCAGCCACTGCACCGGGTCACCGAAACCGCCCTGCGGATCGCTAACGCCCCGGACCGCGGCCTGCACGAACGGATCGCGCTGGACGGCCCGCACGACGAGGTGAAAGAGCTGGCCGACACGTTCGACCTGATGCTGGCGCGGCTCGACCACTCCTTCGACGGCCAGCGCAAGTTCATCGCCAATGCCTCGCACGAACTGCGCACCCCGCTGGCGCTGAACCGCACGCTGCTGGAGGTGGCGATCGACCCCGCGACGGCGTCGCCGGAGCTGCGGCAGCTGAGCCAGACGCTGCTCGCCGTCAACGCCCGCCACGAACGGCTCATCGACGGTCTGCTGCTGCTGGCCCGCTCCGAGCGCACGGTCACCGACCGGTCGTTCGTGGACCTCGCCGACGTCGTGTCGCACGTGGCCACGGTGCTGCCGCACGACAGTGTCGACGTGGCGGTCGACGCGGGCGAGGCACCGACGACCGGCAACGCGGTGCTGTTGGAGCGGTTGGTGCACAACCTGGTGGAGAACGGGGTCCGGCACAATCTGCCGGCGGGCGGCTGGGTCCGCGCGACCAGCGGCACCCGCCCCGGCGGCACCGTCTTCGTCAGCGTCGCCAACAGCGGGCCGGTCGTGCCGCGGTACGAGATCCCGAACCTGTTCGAGCCCTTCCGGCGGCTCGGCGCGGAGCGGGCCGCGGCGCCGGGCGCGGGACTCGGGCTGTCCATCGTGCGGGCGGTCACGGGTGCGCACGGCGGGACGGTGCACGCCGAGCCGCGCAACGGCGGCGGGCTGGTCGTCACCGTGATCCTGCCCACGGCGCCCCCGGCCGCCGGCGATTTCCCGACATAAACGGTTGTCGCGGTCCGACAGATTCGGGGAATGCCCGCTCCACCCGCCACGACCGACGAACTGCTGCCGCTCATCGACTCTGGTCAACCCACGGCCGCGCGCAACCACGCCCTGAAGGCTTCGCTCCGACCACCGCCCGTGAGCTCGACGCGTTCATCGAGGGCCTGGCCCCTGCACAGCGCCCTGTCGACCGGTCCGATGACGAGGGAGCAGGTCCTCATGGCCATCCACCGGCATCTGCGCTGGGTTACATGGTCGCCATCTCGGCGGCTTCCGCCCTGTGACTGGTTCGCACCGCCGGCGCGGTGAGGGCGGCGATGATGCAGAAGGCGAGCGGGAGCACGAGGGTGATGTTGAGCGGCACGATATGTGTGAGGGCGCCGATGACGGCGGGGCCGGCGAGCATGCCCAGGTAGCCGAGGCCAGCGACGCGGGAGACGTTGGTGGCGGCGGCCGCGGGGTCGATGTGCCCGGCGGCGCTGAACAGTTGCGGGACAGTGCCGGCCAGTCCGGCGCCGAAGAGGGTCCATCCGGCGAGTGCGACGGGGATCGACGGCGACCAGACCACCAGGGCCATGGCGAGCGCGGCGAGTGCGGAGCCCCAGCGCAGCACGGCGGCCGGGCCGACGCGGGCGGCGATGCGGTCGATGAGCAGCCGGCCGGCGGTCATGGCGGTGGAGAAGGCGCCGTAGGCGAGGGCAGCGGTGGACGGGTCGGCGTCGAGGACGTCGCGCATCGCCAGAGCGCTCCAGTCGGCGGCCGCGCCCTCGCCGAGCATGAGCATCAGGGCGAGCGCGGCGAGGATCCAGATCCGCAGCGGGGTGGAGCGGCGGCCGGGCTTGGTGGCGGGCCGCGCAGCGATCGTGGGCTCGGCGCGGGGCAGCAGGCCGCTGGTGGAGGCCAGGGCCAGGATCACCCCGGCGGCCGCGACCGCCGTCATGGTCGTGCCGGCGCTCCAGCCCCAGCTGAGCGTGCGGGCGGCGAGCAGGGCGGCGAGGACTCCGCCGATGGAGAACATGGCGTGGAAGGCCGACATGACCGGTCGCCGGTAGGCGGCCTCGACCTGGACGGCGTGGGCGTTCATACCCACGTCCAGGCAGCCGTGCGCGAGCCCGAGCACGAACAGCGCCACACCCAGCGTCCAGGCGTCGGCCGCCAGCGCGGGCAGGACGAGGGCGAGGCTGAGGAGGACTCCGCTCACTGGCACCACCCGGCGGGCGCCGAACCGGTCCGCCAGCGGGCCCATCACCTGCATGCCGAGGAAGGCGCCGCCGCCGAGCAGGAGCAGCAGCCAGCCGAGCGTCGCGTGGGTGATCCCGGCCCGGTGCTCGACGGCCGGGATGTGCACTACCCAGACCCCCTGCACGATGCCGCACAGCAGGAAGTAGGCGAAGGTGGCAGCCCGGGCTGCCCGCACAGTAACGAACATGCGTCTGAACATAACGAACATCAAGTGCGTTCGGAATGTTGCATATGCCACCGCAGTGGTGTTCAATAGCGACATGACGATCAGTGACCGCCACCGGCGGATTCTCGACGCCGTGCAGCAGGCCGGCCAGGTCGGCGTGACCCAGCTGGCGGAGCTGACCGGCACCTCTGAGATGACCGTGCGGCGGGACCTGGAGCAGTTGGCGGATCAGGGGATGCTGGAGCGCTACCGCGGCGGCGCGCGCAGCCTCACCCTGCGCGGGGAGGAGCCTCCCTTCGCCGTGCGCATGCACGAGGGCAGCGACGCCAAGCGCCGCATCGCCGAGGCGGTCGCCGGCCTGATCGTCGACGGCGAGGCCGTCGTGCTCGACAGCGGCACCACCTGCCTGGAGGTCGCCCGCCTGCTCGCGCCGCGCCGGCTCACCGTCATGCCGCTGTCGATGCACGCGGCCAACGCCCTCGCCGGCGCCCCGCAACTGCGGCTGCTGCTGCCCGGCGGCGAACCCCGCCCCGACGAGCTCGCGCTCACCGGCCCCCTCGCCGAGGCGTCGCTGGCCGCGCTGCGCTTCGACACCGCGATCCTCGGCTGCTGCGGGCTGACCCCGGCCGGGATGACCGCCTACGACCTCGCCGACGCGGCGATCAAACGGGCGATCATCGCCTCCGCCCACCGCGTCATCGTGGCCGCGGAACCGGCCAAGTTCTCCCGCACCGCCCTGGCGTTCGTGGCGCCCGTCTCCGCCCTCAGCCTGGTCGTCACCACAGACGACGCATCCGACGGAGACACGAACGCGCTCGCCGCCGCCGGCACCATCGTCCACAAGGTGTGATCGACATGCCCGACGTCGCCCTGTTCGATCTGTTCGGTGTCATCGCCCGCCAGCAATCCCCGGCGGCCAAGCGCACAGTGGCCGCGACCACCGGCGTCCCGGCGCCCGCGTTCTGGGACGTCTACTGGCGGCTGCGCGCCCCCTACGACCTGGGCCAGATCACCGGCGCCGAGTATTGGCGATGGGTCGCAACCGCGCTGGGTACCGTCTTCGACGAGGACCGCGTCACCGCCCTCATCGCTGCGGACGTCGCAAGCTGGAGCGTCATCGACGACGACATGGTCGCCCTGATCGAACGGACCGCAGCGGCGGGTGTGCGCCTGGCGCTACTGTCGAACATTCCCGAGGACCTGGCCGCCTACTACGAACGGCACCACGGCCAGTGGCTGCGGCACTTCGACCTCGTCGCCTTCTCCTGCCGTATCGGCCGGGCGAAACCGGACGCCGACGCGTACCTCTGGTGCTGCCGCGAGCTCGGCCTGGCACCCGATCGTGTGCTGTTCATCGACGACCGCGCTGAGAACGTGCACGCCGCTGGACGCCTCGGTTTGCACACCCACCTGTTCACCAGCCTGGCCGAGACCGCCCAGGTGATCGAAGCCACCCGGCCGCAGCCCCGGTCCGACGGCCGGCGAGCATGAGCCGATCCCGCCCGAGCCTGGGCACCCTGCTCAAGCATGTGCATCGCAGCGGTCCGATGTCCCGCGCTGCTCTGGCCCGCCGGATGGGTGTCAACCGCAGCACGATCATGGACCTGACTAGGGAACTTGCCGCTGCGGGCCTACTTGAGCACCAGCATGCGGCCGCCGGCTCAGGGGCTGGGCGCCCATCGCTGGTCGTCCGCCCGCGACCGGAGCGTGCCTACGTCCTGGCCTTCGACATCGAAACAGACCGGCTGGCAGCCGCCCGAGTCGGCCTCGGCGGGCAACTGCTGGACCGCCGCGAAGCCGACACGCCCACGCGCGCCTCCGGCCGGGACATGTGTGACGTCCTTGCGGAACTCGGCCAGCAGATACAGCAGTCAGCCACACCGGGCTCCGCGTGCGTAGGAGCGGGAGCCGCGCTCGGCGCAGAACCCACGACCATTGGGACCGACCTGCGACACCTGCTGGGACGACCGGTTGCTGTCGGCCGCCGGGCCCAGCTGGCCGCCTTCGCCGAGCGAGAGCGAGGCGCCGGGGCCGGTTTCCGCGACGTCGCCTACCTCCAGGGCGGCGACCGCGTGGACGGCGGCATCGTTGTCGACGGCGCGATACTCGGACGCCACGACGGACAGACGCCCGCCATCGGCCATATGCTGGTCGATCCACAGCACGGACTACCATGCTCGTGCGGCTCACTCGGTTGCCTCGACACCAAACTCGGACGCGACGCCCTGCTGGCGGGCGCGGGACGTGACCCCGAGGCCAGCCATCGCGACGCTGTCGACGCGATGGTGCGTGACGCTGCGGCAGGCGACCATACGGCCGCGAAAGCTCTCGCCATCGCAGGCGACTGGCTCGGCATCGCTGTCGCCAACCTGATCACCCTCATGCGCCCACAGGTCGTCATCCTCGACGGCACGCTGCGCTACCTATACGCCGGCGCCGCAGAACAGGTGCACGCGAGGATCGCCCATCACACCACGCCTGACACCCGACGGCCGACCCACCTGCGGCCCGGCATTCTCGGCCAGGACGCGGCCCTGCTGGGAGCCGCAGAGCTCGGCTTCGCCGCCTTCCTCGACGACCCGTTGCACATCACCGCCGCCAGCGCCGCATACCCGGGTCCACCGCACCAGTGACCCTTTGCACGCGCGCGGCTTGCGCTGGTTGGACCTTGAGCCCGGAAGCGCAGCCTCAACCAAGATCGAATGAAGGCACCCCGGCTCCTAGGTTGCTCCGAAGGACGGGACCCCGCATGGAGTCCCGTCCTTCGCTGAGCTTGATCAAACCGAAGACCAACTCGACGGCGAGACCCACTTCGCGATGGGCGTGCGCGCCGGACGTCACAGTGGCAACGTGAGGCCGGACTGGACCGCTCCCCCGTCGGAGCGACCGACTACCGCCCACGCAACGATCTTCCGTCGGTGGCCGATGCCCTACCTGGTCGTGTCGCCCTCTCCCGTGTGCTTCTTGGCCTCCTGTACACCCTTGTCGATGTGTTCGGTGTACTTCTGGTCAGTGCGCTGGTCGGCCTGCTCGCCAGCCTTGTTCAAGCCCTTGTCGACACTGTGGTCGCGCTTGGTCAAGAATTCCTTGGCCTTGTCCAGAAGCTTGCTCACGGCGGGAGTCCTCTCCTCATCAACGGTCGAAATCTCTTCCCGCGGACGGCGCCACAAGCGCCGGGCGCGGCCAGCTGCAGTGTGAACTCCGTCCACTCAGGGCGACTGCATCGTGTTTGTGCTACCCCGGGATGCCTCGGCCATGCCTCGACGGCGACGGCCAGGCTCAACCAGCTCCGGCAGCGCGAGAGTCAGGTCACGGCGCCGAGCCGGCCGGCAACTCCTCGCGCCGCCATGACGTGCCCACAATCGGTGTCGTAACCGCAGTCGATGGGGCCATCTGCCAGCCACAGTACGGCGGCACGGGGATGGGCTACCTGGCGGCCCGGACATGTTCACTCAGGCCGAGACGCACGCTCGGCCCGGCGGTCGACGGTTGCCGCCACTATGGCTGGCCCCCGCGCGCGGCGACGGCAGCCTGGATGCGCCGTACGGTGCGCAGGGCCTTCTTCGCCGCGACGCGAACCTCGCCGTCGAAGACCGTCGCGCCGCGGTCCTCGGCCTGCA
>NZ_JBEPDB010000140.1:0-13011 GCF_040300025.1 Dactylosporangium sp. NPDC000555
GACGACGAGCGCTACCGCACCCTCGGCGACGCATACGCCTCTTCGACGCCGCACTTCGCACTGGAAGGCGCGCAGCGGCTCGCCGAGGTGATGACGCAGCGCGGCAGCGACCTCATGCTCACCGACTGCGCGTACATCGGCAACGTCGGGGAGAAGTTCATGTACCCCGAATGGGCATCGCGGGCGCCGTGGGACCGGCCGCCGTTCCCGTCCCAGCAGGCACGGATCTACATGCGGCACTACACCCCGAAGCGGGGAGCGGGCGGCGGCGCACCGGACTGGGCGTCCTCGGTCGTGCTGCACGGCGCGATGTCGCCCGTCGCCGCGCTCGCCAACTGCGGCGCCCTGCGCGGCAAGCGGGTCCGGGTGACCGTGCTGCCACTGTTCCTGGCCGGTGCCGAGGGCGCCCCATGCACCGTCCTGGCGGTCGACGGCGACCAGATGGAGAAGTCCTGATGAAGCCCACCACGATCAACCTCACCCGTCCGATCAGCACCGAGTCCGCAGCCGGCACCCTCTTTCCGTGGGAGGCGCCGTACCGGACCGAGGACATCGCGACGCTGCAGTACAACGGCGCGAACCTCTTCCACATCACGATGGGCAGCGGTTCGGCCACCCGGCTGCTCGGTCCCGCGTTCGGCTCACCGAGCGGCGCCACCATCGATCAGCTGCCCCCGGCGCGACTCGTCAACCGCGACGCGATCGTCGTGCCCCTCGCCGCCGAAGCGGGCGGCGAGATCGGCGAAGAGCAGGTACGAGCCGCGCTGGCCGCTGCCGACCTGCGCCGAGGCGACGCGGTCGTGCTGATGACCGGGTGGGGTGACGACCCCGGCCGGCACGACGCCGACGCCTACTACCTCGACAGCCCCTACCTGAGCCTGCCGGCCGCCGAAACGCTGGCCGACCTGCTCGGGCGCAACGACACCGACCTGGTCCTGACCGACTGTGTGTACCTCGACCGCCCCGGCGGTGAGTACGCCCGCACCGAGTGGACCGCCCTGCAGCCCTGGCTGCGTCCGGCATTCCCGTCGGACGCGGCCAGGACGTACCTCGCGCACTACCGGCCGGACAAGGTCCAGCGGGACTGGGCGGCGACGCTCGCCCTGACCGCACAGATCTGGACCGTCCTCGGCCTGGTCGGCTGCGGCGCCCTCGGCTGGCGCCGGATCCGGCTCACCCTCGCGCCCCTCAATGTCCAAGGGGTCGGTGAGGTTCCTTGCACCGTGGTCGCGCAACTTCCCGGCGATGAGGGAGCCGCCGCACGGCCGGTCTTCACACCAGGAGCACCATCATGAACCGAATCATGCGATCCAACCTTCGCGCCGTCGCCGTCGGCATCTGCGCCGTCCTGGCCGTCACCGCCTGCGGGTCTGCCGGCGCCGGTGACGCCGGACCCGACTTCAAGGGCGACACGTTCGACTGGAAGCGCTACAACGGCCAGTCGGTCAAGGCCTACATTCCCGACACCGGCCAGGTCGAGATGCTCAAGAACAACCTTGCCGAGTTCAAGGAGCTGACCGGTATCACGGTCGAGCTCGAGAGCTCGGACGTGACCGGATACCGGCAGAACCTGCCGGTGCGGCTGACATCACGCGCCTCCGACTTCGACGTCATGGCGACGTTCCCCGAAGTGGACGGGCCGCAGTTCACCAAGAACGGCTGGTACACCGACCTCGGCCAGTACATCTCCAACCAGGGCGTGACCAACCCCGAGTACGACTTCGACGACTTCCGGCCCGGCGTCCGCAAGGCCATGACGGTCGAGAGCAAGCCGGTAACGGTGCTCTGGGAAATGCAGACCGACCTCGTCTACTACCGCAAGGACCTGCTGGAGAAGGCCGGCGTGCCGGTGCCGACCACGTTCGCCGAGTGGGACGCGGCGGCGGCCAAGGTCCACGACCCCGCCAACAAGGTGTACGGCTTCGCGCTGCGGGGCATCCCGTACCAGACCACCACGCCGTTCTCCTCCTTCCTGTACGCCTACTGTGGACAGTGGACCAAGGACGGCAAGGCGACCATCAACTCGCCCGAGGCGTTGAAGGCGTACGAGATGTACGGCCAGCTCGGCAAGAAGTACGGCCCGCCCGGCATCGCCGGCTTCGACTGGCCCGTGCCGTCGCAGCAGTTCGCCCAGGGCAACGTCTTCGCGTTCCTCGACGTGAACCTCTTCGTCAAGGACCTCGAGAACCCGGAGAAGTCCCGCGTCGTCGACAAGGTCGGCTACACCACCGTGCCGCGCGCCGACTGCGACGCCGCGCCGTTCGTCGGCGGCTGGGGCTACGCCATCAACCCGTTCTCGGCCAAGCGCGACGCCGCCTGGTACTTCATGCAGTGGGCCACCAGCAAGAAGATGAACCTCGAGCTGAAGAAGATCGGCTGGCCCAGCCCGCGCGCGTCGGCGTGGGAGTCGCCGGAGTTCACCAGCACCGACAAGACGCCGGAGTTCACCAAGGTCGTGCTCACCAGCACGCAGACCGCGCGGGCCCAGATGAACCCGCCGATCGCACCCGGCGTCGAGGCCCGTGAAATCGCCGGTCTCGTGTCCAACAAGGCCCTCGAGGGCCAGACCGGCGCCGCCCTGCAGCAGACGGCGGACCAGCAGAACAGCAAGTTGCAGAGCCTGCTGGACGCCATGCGCTAGCGGACCGGCCGCGGTCGGGCGGGCCACCGCCGCCCGCCCGACCACGCCCCGATGGAGGACAGATTCCCGATGGCTCAGCTCACCGAACCCCCGGTGGCGCCCGAACGCCACACCCCGACCCAGCCACCGGCCCCCCGCCGCACACTGCTTGACCGCCTGGACCGATACGACCGGTACATCCTGCCGGCGCCCGCACTGATCGTCGTCGTGGCGATGCTGGCATTCCCGGTCGGCTACACCGTCTACCTCAGCTTCCACGAGTGGTCCGGCGGCCTGCGTCCACCGGAGTTCCTCGGCCTCGACAACTTCACCCGGTCGCTGAGCGACGAGCAGTTCTGGGCGAGCATCTGGCGGACGTTCTACTTCGTCACGCTCTCGGTCGGCCTGCAAGTGATCCTCGGCGTCGGCGCGGCGCTGCTGTTCCACCAGCGGTTCCCGGGCCGCGGCATGGCCCGCACCTTCTTCATGTTCCCGATGATCGCCACCCCCGCGGCGGTGGCGCTGGTCTGGAAGATGATGTTCGACCCGACCATCGGCGTCTTCAACTACCTCGTCCAGGCCATCGGCGGGCCGACACTGCTGTGGACCAGCGACGCGAAGCTGGTCATCCCCGCTCTGGCCATTGTGGACACCTGGATGTGGGCCCCACTGGTGATGCTCATCGTGCTGGCCGGTCTCGCGGCGCTGCCGCCCGAGCCATTCGAGGCGGCCAAGGTCGACGGGGCGGGACCGATCCGCACGTTCGTCAGCATCACCCTGCCGCTGCTGCGGCCGGTCATTCTGGTCGCCGTGCTCTTCCGGCTCATCGACGCCATCAAGACCTTCGACATCATCAAGGTCATCACCGACGGGGGCCCCGGCACCTCGTCGGAGACGCTCAACCTGTACGCGTTCAAGCAGGGCCTGTCGTACCTGCACTTCGGGTACGGATCGATGCTGCTTGTCTGGCTGACCCTGCTGGTCTTCGCCGTCGCGATCGTCTTCACCCGCCTCCGGGCCCGTAGCGAGCAGGGGTGACGCCACAATGACCCAGATCTCGACCCCTGTCCGGACCGCTGTCGCACGGCGTCCACGCCGCTCACTGCTCGGCCGGATCGCGTTCGCCGTGATCCTCGTGATCGCCCTCGCCCCGGCGGCGTTCGTCTTCTTCTGGATGCTGACCTCGTCGTTCAAGCAGCAGGTCGACATCTACACCATCCCGCCGAAGTGGTTCGACTTCACCCCGACCCTGGACAACTACCGGGCGGCGTTCAGCCGGACACCGTTCGGCCAGTACATGATGAACAGCCTCATCGTGGCCGCCTGCTCCAGCGTGCTGGGCCTGGTCATCGGGCTGCCGGCGGCGTACAGCATCGCCCGCTACCGGCAACACCGGCTCTCGCTGTCCCTGCTGACCGCGCGGCTGCTGCCCGGCGTCGCGTACCTCGTGCCGTTCTTCGTCGCCTTCACCGCCCTGCGCATGGTCGGCACCTACCCGGCGCTGATCCTGGCCCACGTCATCATCACGTTCCCGCTGACCGTCTTCATCATGGTGAACTTCTTCGCCGGGCTGCCGGAGGAGATCTTCAACGCGGCCGAGGTCGACGGGTGCGGGAAACTCCAGACGTTCTGGAGGATCGCCCTGCCGCTGACCCGGCCCGGCATGCTCACCTCCGGCATCCTCGCGTTCATCTTCTCCTGGAACGACTTCAAGATGGCGCTGATCCTCTCCGATGCCGACAGCCGCACCCTCCCGGTCGCCGTCTTCAGCTTCGTGCACGAGGCATCCCTGGACTGGGGCCCGATGATGGCCTACGCCTCGATCATCATGCTGCCTGTCCTGATCCTCACGCTCTTCGCCCAACGGCACATCGTGACCGGCATGACCATGGGCAGCGTCAAATGACCACCGACTCCGAAGGAGACATCATGGCCAGCACCGCAGACGTCGTGAGCAGTACCGTTCCATCCGTGGTGAGCCGCGTCGCCGGCAACGGCCGGATCATCGCCGCCAGCCTCAAGCCCGGCGCACAGCTCACCGACTCGATCGAGCAGGTCTGCCAGGAGCACGGTGTCCACACCGCCGTCATCCTCTCCGTCATCGGCACGATCCAGGAGGTGTACCTGCGCAACCCGCGCGACATCACCACCCTGCCGATCCGCCAGGAGCACGAGTTCGCCGACGAGATCGACACCGTCGTGCTGCAGCGCCAGATGGAGATCCTCTCGGTACAGGGCAACGTCACCACACTGGACGGCAAACTCTGGGCGCACTGCCACGCCCTGTTCTCCGAGGCCGGCGGCAACGTCCGCGGCGGGCACGTCTTCCGCGCCACCATCTGGAGCCAGGGCGAGGTGTTCCTGCAGGAGCTGACCGGCATCCGGATCGACCGCGAACACGACCGGGAAGTCACCGGCCTGCCGCAGATCCGGTTGCACGGCTGCGACATCGGGCCCGCCGATGTCCGCTGAGGCCTGCCTGCTCGGCGTCGACATCGGCACCTCGAGCACCAAGGGAGTCCTCGCCGACCCGTCCGGCCGGGTGCTCGCGACCGCGACCCGCCCGCACGGCGTGTCCCGGCCACGACCCGGCTGGGTCGAACACCATCCGGAAACGGTGTGGTGGAACGAGTTCGTCGACATCACCCGCGAACTCGTCGCCGTGGCGCCCGCTCCGGTCGCCGCGGTGGCGGTCAGCGGCATCGGTCCGTGCGTGCTGCCCACCGCGGCGGACGGCCGGCCGCTGCGGCCCGCGATCCTGTACGGCGTGGACACCCGCGCCGCCGCCGAGATCGCGGAGCTGACCGCGCGGCTGGGCGAGCGGACCATCATCCGGCGCGGCGGCAACCGGCTCACCAGCCAGGCGGTAGGCCCCAAGCTGCTCTGGCTGCGCCGGCACGAGCCCGAGGTCTGGTCGGCGACCCGCCGGTTCTTCATGGCGAGCTCGTTTCTCATCCACCGCCTCACCGGCGAATACGTGCTCGACCATCACTCGGCCAGCCAGAGCGACCCGCTGTACGACCTCAGATCCCAGGCGTGGATCTCCGACCTCGCCGCCGACATCCTGCCCGGGCTCGAACTGCCCCGGCTGCTGTGGCCCACCGAGGTCGCCGGTCACGTCACCGCCGCTGCCGCCGCGCTCACAGGGCTGGCCGAAGGTACCCCCGTCACCGCCGGCACCATCGACGCGTGGGCCGAGGCGGTCAGCGTCGGCGCCACCCGCCCCGGCGACCTCATGCTCATGTACGGCACCACCATGTTCCTCACCCGGGTGGTGGCGCGGCCCGTCGTCCACCCGCAGCTGTGGTCCACCACCGGCGTCTTTCCGGGCAGCTACTGCCTCGCCGGCGGGATGGCGACGTCCGGTGCCGTGGTGGAGTGGCTGCGCGGGCTCACCGGCGGCGCGGACCACGCGCACCTGACGGCCGAGGCGGCCACGGTACCGGCCGGGTCGAACGGACTGGTGCTGCTGCCGTACTTCGCCGGCGAGCGAACGCCGCTGTTCGACGAGAAGGCACGCGGCGTCGTCATCGGCCTCACCATGGAACACCAGCGGGGACACCTGTACCGGGCGGTGCTGGAGGGCACCGGATATGCGGTACGCCACCACCTCGACACCATGGCGGAACTGCTGGACCCACCGGGCCGGGTGATCGCAGTCGGGGGCGGCGCCAGTCCATTATGGACATCAATCGTCAGCGACATCACCGGCCAGGCCCAGCGCATCCCACAGCAGACGATCGGGGCCAGCTACGGCGACGCGTTCCTCGCCGGGCTCGCCGGCGGCCTGGTGTCCCACGATCAGGAGTGGACGACCTGGGCGGGCGTCACGGAGCCCGACCCGGCCAACCACGACGTCTACGAGCGGGCGTACGCGATCTACCGGGAGCTGTACCCGGCCACTCGCCACCTCGTCCACGCCTTGACGTAGCCGCACCGCTGGTGTGAAGACGGGGCGAGGGTCAGGATGCGAGGGCCTCGGACAGCGCGGTGGGGTCATGGATGGCGAGGCTCAGGTCGTCGACGAACCGGCCGATCATGGTGCGGGTCTTGCCGGGCATGCACACGACATGGGCGTTGCCGTGCTCGTCGGTGGCCAGGGGCCACCGGTCCAGCAGCGCCTGGGGCGGGCGGGGGAACACGACGGTGAACGCGTGCGCCTGCGCGCGCCACGCCGACCAGCCCACCCGGTGCAGCTCCTGCTCGGTGTGGCGGGCGAGGTCACGAGCGGCCTCCGCGCGGGCGCGCAGGCCGGGCAGTCCCCAATGGCGCAGCAGGTACCACAGCCAGAGCGGGGCGTGCCCGGACCGTGAGCCGGCGATGGTGCTGTCCGGCGCCGCGGTGTACGTGATGTCGCCCCGCCCGGTGTGCCGGTCCGCCAGCACCACGACGACGCCGCAGGGAAACGGGGTGGCCAAAAACTTGTGGCCGGAGATGGCGACCGAGTGGACCCCGGCCGGGAACGTGAAGGCCGGCCGGTCCGCGGGGTCGACGAGGGCCAGCGGGATACCGGCCAGGGCCGCATCGGCGTGGATCCATCGCTGGTCGCGCGAGGCGCCGGCGGCGTCGAGCGCCATATCGATCTGGGCGACGTCGTCGACGGCCTCGGTCATCGTCGTGCCGATCGAGGCCACCACGATCACGCCGGTGCCGCGCCGCCGGCGGCGGTGGCGTTCGACCGCGGCGTGCAGCAGGTCGTAGCGCATCTCGCCGCGCTCGTCGGTGGGAACGACCTGCAAGCGCATCCGCAGCAGCTCCGCCGACTTGGCGACGCTGTAGTGCGCGGCGGCCGACGTGAAGACGGTCGCCGCGGGCAGCTGACGACGGGCCTGCCACAGCGCCCACAGCGTGCTTTCGCTGCCGCCACCGGTGACATAGCCGGTGCGGTTGTCCAGCGGCGCCTGGAACAGGTCGGCGACGAACCCCACGACCTCGTACTCGAGATGTTTGGTGTGCAGCCGGTACGCGCCGTTGGTCGCGAACGGATGGCCGACGTTGTTGAGCAGGAGCCGCTCGAACCGGCTGATCGCCGACATGTCCGGCAGATCCGTCGCGCCAGGGAAGCCGAGATCGAACTGGCCCCCCGTCAGTAGCGCCGCATGAAGCTGATCAAGGCGACCCAGTACGGTGGGATCGTCCGGAATCGTGCCCGTGACGCTCATCGCGACCGCGATCCGTGGTCGATGATGCGCCCGATCTCTCCCATCCATCGCCACACGTGGAACGTCGGATCGGTTTCGGGGGTCTCGGCCAGCGCCGGGTTCCACCGCCAGCGCAAGCTCGGCGTGTCGTAGTGCGTGTTGCCGTCCTGGATGGAGCACTCCACCGTGATGACATTGAACTGCTCCTCACCACCGCGGTCCATCAGCAGCATGGAGCCGTCGATGAGCCGGGCGTAGCACCGGCCCGGCAGATCCTGCTCGCCATGCGCCCGGTGCTGGGCTTCCTTCCAGGACCCGTGCGGCGTGTCGAGCGTGACGACGCCGACGCCGGCGAAGACCGCGAAGGGCGACATGTCCTCAACCCGGTTGGCCATCGCGACGCGCGGGTCGAAGCCGGGACCGGTGGAGTAGCCGTCCCGGGCGTGCTGGGCCAGCCCGTACAGCAGGTGGGGCAGGGAGGCCGCCTCCTCGTCGGCGAGGAAGATCCTGGTGGCGGTGCGCAACTGTTCGAGCTGACGCGCTCTCGGCTCGAGATAGAAGAACGCGACGCCGTGCGGAGCCAGCGGGTCCCTGCGACGCTGTTCCCACGCGTGCCGGGCGTGCAGGAAGGAGAACCGGCGCAGGCGGGAGGCGACCGATCCCCGGAACGACGCCGTGACGTCGACCGCGGGCCGGTCCGGTGCGGGCGGGGGACCGGTGTCGGGTGCCGGGACGGCATACAGATGCCGCACGGTGCCCTGGAGCGGGTCGCCAGCCAACCGTCGTGCCGCGGTCGGCATCTCGCTGGTGGGGGCCTTTCCCCACCACGGCGGTGGCGGGTCGGCATCGACCCGAGGCCCAGGAGCGCTGGGATCGACCGGCCCCGCGGCGTGCTGGCCGTCCGGCTGCCCACCCGGCGTGGCCATGCGCGGCTCAAACATCGAGATCCTGCAGCCGCTGGTCCAGCACGCGCAGCGGATCGGGTCTACCCTTGCCGACGTCGTCGAGCACCCGAGCGCCCCCGGCTTTGAGCAGGCGGCCCCAGACGACGCCGACGACCAGCGTGCCCGTCACGACCGCGGGAACGATCCACTGCAGGGGTGAACCGGGCGCGATCCGCAGCAGCGAGTCCAGGTGCAGCACCATGACGACCAGCACCCCAGCGCCGGCGATCACGCCCAGCGAGGGCAGCACGGTGGTGACCATCAGGCCCTCGTTGGTGCCGCCGCCACGGCGGTAGTACCGGATCGCGCCGATGGAGATGAGCACCAGCATCACCAGGATCCCGACAGCACCAGCGGCGGAGAGCCAGGTGAAGACGACCTTGATCGGATCCGCACCGGCCACCACGAACAGGCCGACCACCACCAGCGCCGAGACGCTCTGCACGATCGATCCCGCGGTCGGGGCGCCTTGAGCTCGTTCGCTGGTCCCGGTGCGGGCCAGCCACCCGGGCAGGACGCCCTCCCGGGCCATCGCGAACAGGTACCTGGCGATGGTGTTGTGGAACGACAACATGGCGACCGTCACGCTCGTGATCAGCAACAACGTGGCCAACAGGCTCAGCCCGCTGCCGTACCACTCGTCGAACAACGCGAACGGCAATCCCGCGTCCGGATTGGCGGCCGTCGCGGCGACCTTGTCGGAGCCAACCGCAACCGCCAGCGCCCAGGCCGATGCGCCATAGAACAACGACATGAACAGCAGCGCGGCAAGGGTCGCGCGGCTGATGCTGCGGTCCGTGCGCACCTCTTCGGAGTAGGCCGGGGCAGTGTCGAAGCCGATGAACGCCGCGATACCGAGCGCGAACGCGCCTCCGATGCCAGGCGACCACAACCCGGTGAAGGCCACCGGCGACACGCTGATCGTCCCGCCGGCGGGATGAGCGAACCCGGCGATGTCGAACAGCGCGATCACCGCCAGCTCAACGACCAGCACAGACCCGACGACGAAGGCGCTCAGCGACACCTGCAGCAGCCCGCACGCCGCCACCACCAGCCACAGCACCGCCGCCCACAGCATCCAACTGCCCCCGAGCAGCGTGGCGGTGGTGGCGCCGATCAGCCCGTACAGACTCATCTGGATCGCCGAGTAGAACACCAGGGCGAGCGCCCCGCCCGCGAGCCCGGCCACCGGCCCGAACGCGTGCGCGAGCAACGCGTAGGCGGGCGCCGCGTTCGGCACCGCCCGCGACATCGCCACATACCCCACCGCCAGCAGCCCCAGCAGCACACCGAGCAGCGGAAACGTCAGCGGCGTGGCCACCACCGCGGTGGTGGCGTAGGTGGCGACGATACCGCCGGCCAGCACAGCCATCGGCGAGCTCGCACCGACCTGGAACAGCCACACCCCGCCGCCGGACATCCTCCGGCGGGTCAGCCCCTGCGTCGTCACCGCGCATCACCGGCCGCACCGAGCCCGGCAAGCACGCATGGCGCGTTCGCGGGATCGGGCTCGGAGCCCGACCGACGGGAAGACCCGCGTTGGACGGCGTGAGGAACGGCAGATCGCATCGCGGCACGTACTCCAGATCGTGGCGTGGCCGGATGTAACCGACCGAGGCAATCAACATGGCGAATATCGCAGCGGAGTGTATGGCTGTGGATCACTGACGGCAGCCCCGGTTCAATGACAGCGCTGTTAACAACAACCGGCTCACGTGCCAGTCAAAGGCGTGACGAGCAATTTTCCGGACATGGGTATCGGGGATGGATCAGAATCGAGTTCCGGAGTGTGCGGCTCGATATGCGCGCCGCGGCATTGCGCCGACGAAGGCCACGCTCGGATCGATATCCTAGGGCTGGCGAAAAATGTGCGGCCCAGTATGCGCACTGCGACGATGGCCACGCCCAGGTCGGCATTCCAGGGGCTGGCGAAAGTGTGCGGCTTGGTATGCGCACTGTAGGCATAGCACCAACGAGGGCCACGCCCAGGTCGGCATTCCAGGGCCGGCGAATCGGCGAGGCCGGCACGGTCCTTTGAGGCGTCGCAACGCTTGGGACCCGATTCTGCGGTCCGCGATCGAGACCCCGGCTCTCGGCGTTCCTGTCCGCCCGGTCCGGCCGGACCGAGGCGAAGGCCCTCGTGCCCGGCGACGTGCAGCCAGCCGAGTGGCGTGCCGACGCATGAGGCGATGGCTGCGACCCGCGCCCTCCGTCGCGCACCCGGACGTTGATGAATTTTCCGCCTGGTCTCGCAGAGCCGAGGTCGACCTGGACCCACGGATCCGGCGGAGGACGATCGGACCGTGATGCCGGGGCGATTGCTTCGGCGCTATACGCTCATCGAGTCGGGTCGGGCCACTTGCATGACTCTATCCGGTAAACCAAGCTCGGCGTGCCGCTTCCATCTGGTCTCGATCCAGACCGGACACCGCCGATCTTTTCTACTGCTCTCTGAGAACGCCGGTTGGCCGGACCTGCCAGAAAAATGACAGTGTCGACGAACCTGAAAGCATGGCGCAGCATGAGCCGCTTGAGTTCCTTGTTGTAGATGCCTCCCCAGTGGGAGCGCGCAAGGAAGGTCCAGCCAATTTCGATTTCGCGTCGTTCGGGATTGACGGACACTGAGTCTGGCTCAGTGGCCGCTGGTGGCGAGCCGGATGCCGAAGCCGGTGATCGCAGTCCCGGTGACTCGGTCCAGCAGTTGGCGAGCCGCGGGACGTTGGAGCACCGTTCGTAGTCGGTGTGCCAGTAGGACCAGCACGGCCGACCAAGCGGTGCCCAGAAGGATATGTACACAGGTCAAGAGCACGCCGAAGGCCAAAGGGGAAGTGCCGGAGGGAATGAACTGTGGCAGGAGCGCGACGTAGAACGCGCCCATCTTCGGGTTCAGGAGGTTCGTAAGCGTGCCGCGACGCCACCCGGGGAAGAAGTCATTCCCGGCGGCCACGGTTTCGTCGATCGGCTGGACCGATCGGCCCGGTCGACGGTGACGAGTGGCCCACAACATGCTCAGTCCCATCCAGACCAGATAGCAGGCGCCGGCCCAACGCAGCACTTCGTAGGCGAGGTGCGAGGCCGTCAGCAACGCGGTGACACCGGCGGAGGTGAGCACACCCCAGGCCAAGGTTCCGCTTTGGATTCCGAAAACGACCCCCAGGCGCGGCGGGGTGCACCGACAGCCGCGGTGCGCAAGATGAGGGCGGTGTCCATCCCAGGAGTCATCGTGAGCAGTCCCACGACGACGACAAAGGCCCATAGGTTGCCAAGGATTGTCACGACGATCAATCTATGGCAAGCCGGGCCGACTTGCCGGGAGGTGGCGAATCAACGGCTACGGGTGTTCGCCGCGCAGCAGCGCCAACTCCCGGCTCGGGAAGGGCATGTCTCTCCATGCCCGCCGAAATCCGGCCTCTCCGTGTTCGTCAAGTACGGCTTGGGCCATGCGCGTCGCGGCGCTGGTGATCGCTTCGGTCGGCTCTGGACGTAGACGTGCTCCGCCGCGCCAGTGAAGACGAACACGTGATGTCCACGTACGCCGGGGATCAGGGTCGTCTTGCGGCGAGCGCGGCGACGAGGTCGGCGACCTCGGGCACGCCGGCCAGGCCGGTTGGCGTGTTGTAGACCCGGCAGGCCAGGGTGCCCGCGGGCCGGGCCCCGTCGAACAGGTCGACGCCGTCGACCGTGAACGAGGGGGAGCCGGCGAACCCGACCGCGCTGGCCTCCTCCTCCGTCTCCACCGCCATCAATCGCACCTCGGCGTCGGTGTTCCCGGTCTCGTCCAGCGCCCGGCGCAACCGGTCGTCGGCAACACGCCAGTTCGGGCAGTCCGCGAAGTACCACAGCGTCACCTGCATGTGTCCATCCTCCTCCACGCGGCGACGAGTCGTCCCAGGCGGAGCCTGAGCCTCGGCACGGCTGGGCTCAGGCTGGGCGCAGGGCGTTCGGCGAGCATGGATCGGTGCGAGCAGCGATCTTCACCAGGTACGGCCCGCCCGAGGTGCTGCAGGTTCGGATCAGCTGACCGGGCGGTAGCTGACCACGACCACGCCGCTGTCGAACGTGGTGGAGTCGACGAACTCCAGTGCGGTGGCGCTCTCCGGCCGGAACAAGGGCTCGCCCTTGCCCTTGATCACCGGGTAGATCCAGACCAGGTACTCGTCGAGCAGCCCCGCCGCGGCGAGCGCGTCGGTCAGACGGCCAGTCCCCCAGATGAGGATGTCCCCGCCATCCCCCTCCTTGAGCTGGGTGACCTCGGCGACGAGATCGTCCCCGGAGATGACCGTCGCGGGTCCCCACGCGGCGGTGT
>NZ_JBEPDB010000141.1:0-12297 GCF_040300025.1 Dactylosporangium sp. NPDC000555
GGGGCCGCTGGCCCACCTGGCCGCGGCCCGCCGCCCCACCCGCATCCTCGCCGCCGGCGCCCGTGACGAGCGGCCGCGGGCCGGCTCACGACCCGCATCCTCGCCGCCGGCGCCCGTGACGAGCGGCCGCGCGCCGGCCCGCCGGCCCGCCAGCGGCAGGGCCTGCCGGGCGGTGAGGCCGGTCAGGGCGAGCGCCGCCGCCTCGGCGGGACCGACGCCGGCCGGGATCGGGGCCCCAGCCACGCCGGGTCGGCGAGCAGTCGCTCGGCGTAGGTGCCGGTGGCGCCGGCATCGGCGTCGCACGGCACCAGGCCGACGACCGCGATGCCGTCGTCGGTGACGCCGGCGAAGTCCGAGCCGAGCCCGAACGGCGGACGAAGGCCGGACAGCATCGCGGCCGGGCCGCCGGTCCGGGTCCGCACGTCGACCGGGTTGACCAGGCGGCGCTCACGCGGACCGGGACGCGGCCGGCGACGGGCGCCGGTCGGGCCGCCGGTCGCCACCGTGCCTCGGGTCGGGTACCGTTGGTAAGTAGGTGCCCATTAGTGCCTATGCCACTCGGAGGGCCGGAGGAGCAGTGACCAAGTCCGCCGAGCAGCGGCGCGCCGACGAGCGGATCGTGTACGACGCGTTCCTGGCGACCTGCCCGACCCGGCAGGTGTTCGCCACAGTCGGGGACAAGTGGGCCGGCCTGGTCGTCAACGCCCTCGCCAAGGGGTCGCTCCGGCACGGCGAGCTGCGCACCCGCATCGCCGGCGCGAGCCAGAAGATGCTCACCCAGACGCTGCGGACGCTGGAGCGCGACGGACTGGTGACCCGCACCGTCACCCCGTCGGTGCCGGTGCGGGTCGACTACGAGCTGACGCCGCTCGGCCACTCCCTCGTGCCGATCCTGGCCGCCCTCAAGGGCTGGTCCGAGACGCACATCGAACAGATCCTGCGGGCCCGCGAGGACTACGACGCCACCGCCGCGGGGTAGGCCGGCGCGCCGACCCGGGCGCGGCCGAGCACCCGCCGGCCGGCGAAGGCCATCGCGGCCAGCATCGGCAGGGTGCCCACGGCCGGCAGGACCGGGGTGTCGTACGGCATGAACAGCAGCCCGGCGTAGCCCAGCACCACGGCCGGCACCGTCCACCAGCCGACCACCCCGGCTCGGGACAGCCCGGCGCCGCGCTGACCGTCGTAGGCAGCGTCGAGATCCTCCTCGACGCGCAGTTCTCCGCGGCACCGGCCGTGCCGGCCGCGGCGCTGGCGGCCGTCGCCGGCGGGATGCTGCTGGGTGGGTGGCGGCCGGTTGCCGGGGCGCTCGTGGTGGGGCTCGCGTTCCCGATCGCGGTCGTCGGCGGGCTGCACGGGCCGACGGGCGCCACGGTGCTGGGCTTCTTCGCCGCCCCCGGCTGGGCCGGATACCGCGTCGTTCGGGCCGGCTCCACGCGTACCGCCACGTCGTGGCTCGCGCCGCTGGCGCTGCAGCTCATGGCGAGCCTGGGCACCTGGGTCGCCGGGCGGATGGCGGACTCGACGGTGGCCGGGATCGGCGGGCAGGCATGGGAGAACCTGTTCTTCGGCCTCCTGTGCTGGGGCGCATGGGGCGTCGGCCTGCTCGCCCGCCGGCTGCGCGACCGCGCGGACCTGCGCGACCGCGCGGACCTGCTGGCGCGGCTCAACACCGCGCTGGACGCCGAGCGCGAGGCCCGGGAGCTCGCCGCCGTCGCGCGGGAGCGGCAGCGCATCGCCCGCGACATGCACGACGCGGTGGCCCACTCGATCAGCGTGATGGTCCTGCAGGTCGGCGCCGTGCGCAGCACCCTGCCGGCGGGCACGCCGCAGGCCGAGATGATGGAGGGCATCGAGCGGCTGGGGCGCGAGTCGGTGCGGGAGATGCGGGCCCTGGTCGGCATCCTGCGAGACGCCTCGCCGGACGCCGGAGCCCCGGCGCCGCAGCCGACCCTCGCCCGGGCCGAGGAACTCGTCGCCGAGGTGCGCGCCGCGGGGCTGCCGGTCTCGCTCACCGTCGACGGTGACCTCGCCGGGATCCCGCGGGCGCAGGACATCTCGGCGTACCGCGTGCTGCAGGAGGCACTGACCAACGTCCTGCGCCACGCCGGGCCCGCCCCGACCACGGTCCGTCTGTGCCGCGAGCCCGGGCGCGTGTCGCTCACGGTCGACAACGACTCCGGCGTCGCCACGGCGGGTGCCTCGCCCGGCGGCCACGGGCTGATCGGCATGCGGGAGCGGGTGGCGGCGTTCTTCGGCACGCTGAGCGCGGGGGAGCGGCCGGGCGGGTACACGGTGCGGGCCGTGTTTCCCCTCGGTACCGAATCCGGGGCAGTGAAGGGAGTGCGGGCATGATCCGGGTGGTAGTGGCGGACGACGAGGCGATGATCCGGGCCGGGCTGTGGATGCTGCTGGACCATCAGGCAGACATCGAGGTCGTCGGCGAGGCGGCCGACGGGGAGCAGGCGCGCGCCGAGGTCCGCCGTACCGCGCCCGACGTGGTCCTGCTCGACGTGCGCATGCCGCGCGGCGACGGGATCGAGGCGGCCCGGCACATCCTCGCCGAGTCGTCCGCGAAGGTGATCATCCTCACCACGTTCGACGAGGACGAGGCGGTCCGCCAGGCGCTGCGGGCCGGGGTGAGCGGGTACCTGCTGAAGGTCGCGCCGCCGGAGCAGCTCGTCCTCGCTGTGCGCACGGTCGCGGCCGGACAGGCGCTGCTGGACCCGGCGGTGACGCTGCGGGTCATCGAGTCCTACGCGGGGGCGCCCGCGGCCGACCCGCGCGCCGCGGCGCAGCTGGCCTGGCTCACCGAGCGGGAGGTCGACGTCCTGCGGCTGGTGGCCCGCGGGCTGTCCAACGCCGAGATCGCCGCCGCGCTGTTCCTCGGCGAGGCGACGGTGAAGACGTACGTGTCGCGGATGCTGACCAAGCTCGGGCTGCGCGACCGGGTGCAGGCGGTCGCGTTCGCCTACGAGAGCGGCCTCATCCGCCCCGGTGGTTGATCACGCCTCGTCGGCGCGTGCCTCCAGGCGCTCGTAGCGCTGCCGGGCCGCCTGCGGCGAGTTGAGGCCCAGGCCGAACGCGATGTCCTGCCAGGTCATGCGGCCTCCGCT
The DNA here is from genome assembly GCF_040300025.1 of Dactylosporangium sp. NPDC000555. Classification (NCBI taxonomy): domain Bacteria; kingdom Bacillati; phylum Actinomycetota; class Actinomycetes; order Micromonosporales; family Micromonosporaceae; genus Dactylosporangium; species Dactylosporangium sp. NPDC000555. The sequence continues at coordinate 3,114 of NZ_JBEPDB010000141.1, forward strand.
GCGCTCCGGCCGCACGACCTCAGGGCTGAGTCCATGATGACCGGCCCCGTCGCTTCGCTCCGGACCGGTCATGCGGCCTCCGCTTCGCTCCGGCCGCACGACCTCAGGGCTGAGTCCATGATGACCGGCCCCGTCGCTTCGCTCCGGACCGGTCATGGCGCCGTTGCGGGCCCTGGTCAGCAGCTGCAGCTCGATCGCGTCGAGCTCCGCACGCACCTCGGGCAGCAGGGTCAGCGCGGCGAGCAGGTCGCTCGTGTCGAGGCCGGGCTCGCCGGGCTCGACCGGGATCGAGCCGCCCGCCAGCCCGGCCACGAGCCGCACCATCTCGTGCGGGGCCGCCATCGCCGGGTGGACCTGGCGCGATCGGTGCTCGGGGGTCGCCGCGTGCCGCTCGACGAGGTGGGCGAGGGCGCCGTGGACGCGGTCCGCGCGCCGCTCGGCCGGATCGGGGCGGGTGAACAACTCGGTCATGTTGACACTGTGTCAGATGAACGAGATGTTTTCAACAGGACGTTCAAAGTCACAATCGGTGTATGGCCCATGTCGCGATCTTCCACTCGGTGTACGGGCTGCGGTCCGTCGAGCGCCGCGCCGCCAACCGGCTGCGCGCCGCCGGGCACCACGTGGTGGCCCCCGACCTCTACGCCGGGCAGACCGGCGCCACGATCGAGGACGCGTTCGCGCTCAAGGACCGGATCGGCTGGGACACCATCACGGAGCTGGCCCGCCGGGCCGTGCGCGACCTGCCACCCGACGCCGTGCTGGCCGGGTTCTCGATGGGCGCGGGCGTGGTCCAGGAGCTGCTGCCCGACCGGCCCGGCACCGCCGGCGTACTGCTGCTGCACGGCCTCGCCGCGATCCCGCCGGATGCCGCCCCCGACCTCCCGGTCGAGCTGCACGTGGCCGACCCCGACCCCTACGCACCCCCGGAGCACGTCGCGGCCTGGCACGCCGCCGCCACGGCCGCCGGTGCCGACGTGCGGGTCTCCACCTACCCGGGCGTGGCCCACTTCTACACCGACGCCGACCTGCCCGACCACGACGCCCGCGCGGCCGCGCTGACCTGGCGGCGCGCCCTGGACTTCCTCGCGATCTGTTAGCACCCGGGGGCGGCGTCCGGGCCGGCGTCTGGTAGACCGGCAGGGGAGGAACGGACGCATCGGATGCGCATTGCGGCGCGGTTCAACGGCCCGCCCGGCTCGGGCAACGGCGGCTACAGCGCCGGCCTGCTGGCGATGGAGCTCGGCCTGGCACCGGCGGAGGTGACGCTGCGCCGCCCGCTGCCGCTGGACACCGACCTCGCCGTGGTGCGCGACGACGCCGCGGCCCGGGTGCTGGCCGGCGACAAGCTGATCGCCGAGGCCCGCCCCGCGCCGGCGCAGCGACCGGATGCCGTGCCGCCGGTGCCGCTGAGCGACGCCGCGGAGGCCTCGAAGCGCTACCCGGGCCTGCGCTCGCACCCGTTCCCGACGTGCTACGTGTGCGGCACCGGGCGCGACGACGGCCTCGCGCTGCACCCCGGCATCCTGCCGGACGGCCGCACCGCGACGCCCTGGCACGTGCCCGGCGACGTCTGCGAGCCGACGATGTGGGCCGCGCTGGACTGCCCCGGCGGCTGGTCGGTCATCGCGCCGTCGGGCGGCCGCCCGTACGTCCTGGGGCGCCTCTCGGCCTGGATCGACGCCCTGCCGCGGCCGGGCGACACGTGCGTGGTGATGGGCAGCCACATCGGCGGCGGGGGTCGCAAGGCCGATGTACTGTCCACTGTATACAGTCCGGAAGGGGCGGTCCTGGCGACCGCCCGCGCGACCTGGATCGCGCTGCCCCCGGCGGCGGACTAGGCGGTGTTGTAACCGGGCTTCCGCGGGACGCCGCCAGGCGGTCTGGGCCCGCCGCAGCCCCGCCTCAGTCATGAAACAGGTGCTAGGCCAGCGGGCGCAGCCAGGCGCCGTGCAAGGCGGAGAAGGCCAGCGGCCGCTCGTCCAGCGACACGACGTAAGCGATCGTGCCGGCGGGCGGCGGCCCCGGCAGCCGTGTGTCGATGCTCGGGACCACCCCCGGCGCCTCCTGCGAGAGCCAGTGCCCGTCCAGGCGCCGGACCCGGTCGACGAACGCGCCGCGCCCCGGCTCCGGCACGTAGTCCAGGACGGCGGTGTGGAAGACCACGAGCGTGGCGCCCGCCCGGACCGCGCCGCCCGCCTCGGCGACGAGCTCGTCGAGGCGGGCGTTGAGGTCCCCGGCCACGACCCGCGGCGGGTCGCGGCGGGCGACCTCGAGCGCCGCGTCGAGGCGGGCGAGCCGGTCGAGCTGCTCGGGCCAGACCAGCGTGCGCAGCCACCGCACGTCGTCCTCGTCGGTCACGTCGAGCGGGTTGAGGTCGATGCCGGCCCGCCACGCCACGCGCACCGCGTCCGCACCCACGGCCGGCGGCGCGCCCTCGACGCGGCAGTGCAGCCGCGGCGCACCGTCCGCCGCGCCGGCCCGGACCGTGGTGCCGTTGTCGCGGGTGTACTCGTACGCGTACCGATCGGGCAGCAGGCACAGGCCCGCGGAGGCGCCGACCTCCAGCAGCGCCAGCGGCTGCGGCAGCGCGGCGAGCGCCGGATACAGCGCGGCGCACCGCCCGGGCTCGTTGGTCTGCGTGCGCCGGGCGAGCATCGTGGCCACGACCGCGTCGCGGTGACCGAGGACGATGTCGCGGAACCGCGCGTATCCGTCCGGGGTCCCGCCCACGTGCCGCGCCGCGGCGAAGAGCAGGTTGGGCTGGCGCTTGGCCGGCGGCAGCCCGTCGAGCATCCCGATCAGCTCCGCGTCACCGGCGACGCCGAGGGCGAGCTGCTCGTAGAGCGGTGAACTGCCCCGAGCCATCGCCGAGGCGAAAAACCGGTACTCCTCGGCCGTCGTCCTCCGCGACATGCACACGATGCTACGGCCTGAGTCGAAGCGGGGGTCAGAACTCGGCGGCGTGCTCCGCGGCCCACTGCGCGAACGAGCGGGCCGGCGCCCCGGTCAGCCGCTCCACCGTGCCGGTCACCGGCTCGGGCGAGTCGACGAGCGAGGCCCAGTGCCGCAGGATCGCCTCCGCCCAGCCCGGGCCGGCCCAGCCCAGCTGCGCCCGCGCCTCCTCCGGCGTGGCCGCCTCGACCCGTGCCGCGCGCCCGGCGGCCGCGGCCAGAACGCGGACCTGCTCGGCCTGGGTGAGCGTGGCGGGCCCGGTCAGCGTGTAGGCGGCGCCCGCGTGCCCGGGCTCGGTCAGCACGCGCGCGGCGACCTCGGCGATGTCCCGCTCGTGGATGAGCGAGCGCGCCGCCTCCGGATAGGCCACCCGCACCACTCGCCCGGCCCGGATGTCCTCCGCCCACTGCCGCGTATTGGTGGCGAACCCGCTCGGCCGCAGGAACGTCCACGCGACGCCGGTGCGCCGGATCGCGTCCTCGACCTCGCCCCAGACGCCGCTCTCGGCCGGCGGGCGGTCGTCGCGGACGCTGAGCGCCGAGACGTACGCGACCCGCCGCGCCTCGCCGGCCAGCGCGCCGGCGACCGCCGCGATCCCGTCCGCCGTCGGGAACGGCCAGATCAGCAGGGCCGCGTCGACCCCGGCGAGCGCCCGGCCCAGGGCCTCGGGGTCGCGCACGTCGCCGCGGCTCGGCTCGACGCCGGCGGGCAGGCCGGCCGGGTCGCGGGCCATTCCGCGCACGGCGACGCCCCGCTCCCGCAGCAGCGCCACCGCGTGCCGGCCGATGTTGCCGGTCGCCCCGACCACCAGGGCACGGTCGATGTCCGTCATGCCGGCCATGTTGCGACCTCAACAGCGCTTGAGGTCAAGCCGGTCGGCAGCATCGGGCCGACCGTGGGCTACGCCGGGCGCAGGGCGGCGGCGCCGGGGAACTCGGCCCGCGCGCCGAGCTCCTCCTCGATGCGGATCAGCCGGTTGTACTTCGCCGTACGGTCGGAGCGGGACACCGAGCCGGTCTTGATCTGCCCGCAGCCCGTGGCCACCGCCAGGTCGGCGATCGTGGTGTCCTCGGTCTCGCCGGAGCGGTGCGACATCACCACCCGGTAGCCGGCCCGCCGGGCGGTGTCCACCGTGGATAGTGTCTCGGTCAGCGTGCCGACCTGGTTGACCTTCACCAGGATCGCGTTGGCGTAGCCGTCCGCGATGCCGGCGGCGAGCCGGGCCGCGTCGGTGCAGAAGACGTCGTCGCCGACGAGCTGCGTGCCGGCCCCCTCGCGGGCGGTCAGCGCGCGCCAGCCGTCGATGTCGTCCTGCGCCACGGGGTCCTCGACGGAGGCGATCGGGTAGCGCCGCAGCAGCCCCGAGAGGTGATCGATGTGCTCGGCGGTCGAGCGGGCCACGCCCTCGCCCGCGTAGTCGTACGCGCCGCCCTTGTAGAACTCCGACGCCGCCGGGTCAAGGCAGATCGTCACGTCGCCGCCGGGCTCGTAACCGCTCGCCGCGATCGCCTCGGTCACGAACCGCAGCGCCTCGTCGGCGGTGGTGAACGCGGGCGCGAAGCCGCCCTCGTCGCCGACGTTGGTGTTGTGCCCGGCCGCGGCCAGCGCGCGGCGCAGCGTGTGGAAGATCTCCGAGCCCATGCGTACCGCCTCGAAGAACGTCGCCGCGCCGACCGGCGCGACCATGAACTCCTGGAAGTCCAGCGGGTTGTCGGCGTGCGCACCGCCGTTCACGATGTTGATCATCGGGACCGGCAGCCGGACGGCGCCGTCGCCGCCGAGGTAGCGGTAGAGCGGCCGGCGGCTCGCGGCCGCGGCGGCCTTGGCCGTGGCCAGGGACACCCCGAGGATCGCGTTGGCGCCGAGGCGGCTCTTGTCCGGGCTGCCGTCGGCGGCGATGAGGGCGGCGTCGACCTGCGCCTGCTCCTCGGCGTGCAGCCCGCGGACCGCGTCGGCGAGCGGCCCGGCGGCGTTGGCGACCGCGGTCGCGACCCCCTTGCCGTGGAAGCGCCGCGGGTCGCCGTCGCGCAGTTCCACCGCCTCGGCGGCGCCGGTCGACGCGCCGGAGGGCACCGCGGCCCGGCCGGACGAGCCGTCGCGCAGGCGGACGTCGACCTCGACGGTCGGATTGCCGCGACTGTCGAGGATCTGGCGGGCGACGACCTCTTCGATGACTGTCATGAGGCCCGATCCTGGCAGCTCAGGGCCGATTCGGCGACGCGATGACGCTCACCTTGACCCGCACCCTGGGGTGCGGGTTTAGGGTTTGTGGAATGCGCGTTGGTGAGTTGGCGCGGCGCTCGGGGACCACCATACGGGCGCTGCGGTACTACGAGTCGGTGGGCCTGGTCGTGCCGCGCCGCCTCGGCAACGGCTACCGTGAGTACGACCCGATCGCCGTGCGGCTGGTCGTGCAGATCCGCGAGCTGACCGCGCTCGGGCTCAGCGTCGAGGAGACCCGGCCGTTCGTGGAGAGCGTCGCCGCCGGCGCCGACGAGTCGGACGTGTGCGCGGCGGCCCTGGCCACGTATCGCAGCGCGATCGGCGGCCTGCAGGAGCGCATCGGCCAGCTGACCGCGCAGCGCGACGCCCTCGAGGCGCGCCTCGCATTGGTGAACGTCACGAAAAATCTGGACATTTCGGCGGGCGGCGTCGACCCTGCGGACCTGATCGGCCGCCCAATGCCCGGCGCCGAGATCTTCGCAACGGACGGAAAGCCCGTAAATTTCCGAAATTTCGGGCAGGGCCGGACCGTGCTGTTCGTGTACCCGCTCACCGGCCGTCCCGGCGTCGACCTGCCCGACGGCCTGCTCGAGATCCCCGGCGCGCGCGGCGGCACCGAGCAGGCCCGCTGGTTCCGCGACCACCACAGCGAGCTGCTCGGCGCCGGCGCCGCGCGCGTCTACGGCCTGTCCGCGCAGTCCGCCGGCTACCAGCGGGAGCTCGCGCACCGCCTCAGCCTGCCGTACCCCCTGATCCCCGACCCCCGGCTCACCCTGGCCGCCGCGCTCGGCCTGCCCACGTTCACCGCCGGTGGCATGACCCTCTACCGCCGCCTCACCCTGGTCGTCGCGGACGGGCGCATCGAGCACGTCTTCCACCCGATCCCGGCCCCGTCGACGCACGCCAACGAGGTGCTGCGCTGGCTCAACCGCTCCCGCGCCGGGGACGGCATCAGGTTGGTCTCACGCCGTCCTTGACCTCGGCGGGTGCCGGCACGGGTTGCATGGCCCCGGCTCCAGGCGTTCGGCCACGACGGCGGCCGGGTCGCTACTAGTGTCAGTCAGCGACGCCCTGTCCCGCGGCCGGGAGCCGTGCGGGCCGGAGTCGAGCCGCCGCCCCGGCACAGTGCGCCGTAGTGTCGCTAACTCAGGTGAGGGGCAGCGCCGAATCATGACGAGATCTGTCGCGGGGCTCATCGCGGGGCGGTGGGTGAAGTACGCCTTCGTGGTCTTCTGGCTGGCCGTCGCCGCCGTCGCGCTGCCGCTGTCGCAGAAGCTCTCCGGCGCCGAACAGAACGACACCAAGTCGTGGCTGCCGGGCGGCGCCGAGTCGGTGCGGGTCCTCGACGTACAGGCGGGCTTCGCCTCACCCAACACCATCCCGGCCGTGGTCGTCTACGAGCGCGCCACCGGCCTCACCGATCCGGACAAGGCCAAGCTCGCGGCCGACGCCCGGGCGTTCGGCGCCATGCCCGAGCTCGACGGCAAGGTCTTCGACGCGCGGCCGACGAACGACAACCGGGCCGCCCAGATCGTCGTGCCCCTCGACCTCGGCGGCGACGGCTGGAGCAAGGCCGGCGACGTCGCCGGGCGGCTGCGTGCCACCGCCGAGGCCGGCGCGAACGGCATGAGCGTGCACATCACCGGCCCGCTGGGCAACGCCGCCGACTCGAGCAAGGCCTTCGCCGGCATCGACACCAACCTGCTGGCGAGCACGGTCGTCGTGGTCGTGGTGATTCTGCTGGTGACGTACCGCAGCCCGCTGCTGTGGCTGCTGCCGGTCATCTCCTCCGGCGTCGCGCTCGTCGTCGCGCAGGGCGTGATCTACCTGCTGGCCCGGCACGCCGGGCTGATCGTCAACGCGCAGAGCGCCGGCATCCTGACCGTGCTCGTCTTCGGCGCCGGCACCGACTACGCGCTGCTGCTCATCGCCCGGTACCGCGAGGAGCTGCGCCGCCACGGCGACCGCCACGAGGCGATGGCCGAGGCCCTGCACCGGGCCGGCCCGGCGATCGTGGCCAGCGCCGCGACGGTCGTGCTCGGCATGCTGTGCCTGCTGCTCGCCGAGACCGACGCGACGAAGGGCCTCGGCCCGGTCGCCGCGATCGGCATCGCCGTCGGCCTGGCCGTGATGCTCACCCTCCTGCCGGTGCTGCTGACGATCTGCGGCCGCTGGATCTTCTGGCCGCTGCGCCCGCGCGTGGGCTCGCCGGAGCCGACGACGACCGGGCTGTGGGCCCGCGTCGGCGCCCGCATCGGTCGCCGCCCGCGCGCGGTCTGGATCGTCACCGCCGCCGTGCTCGCGTTCGCCGCGATCGGCATCGTCCAACTCGGCGCGACCGGGCTGACGAACAAGGAGTCGTTCCGCGGCACCCAGGACTCGATCGTCGGCGAGGAGGTCCTCGCCCGGCACGGCGCGGCCGCGGCCGGCACCCCGGTCGTCGTCATCGGCGCCGCGGCGAAGTCCGACGAGATCCGCGCCGCCGTCGCCGGGACGAGCGGCCTGGACCCGGCGGCGGTCACCGCGCTCCCGCCGCGCAACGGCCACGCGTACATCAACGCCTACCTCGCCGACGAGGCCGACAGCGCCGCCGCGTACGCGACGGTCGATCGCCTGCGCGACCGCGTCCACGCCATCCCCGGCGCCGACGCGAAGGTCGGCGGCACGACCGCGATCAACCTGGACGTGCGGCGCGCCGCGAAGTACGACCGCGACGTCATCATCCCGGTCGTCCTCGCAGTCGTCCTGCTCATCCTGGTGGCGCTGCTGCGCTCGATCGTGGCCCCGCTCGTGCTCATCGCGACGGTCGTGCTGTCCTTCGGCGCCGCGATGGGCATCAGCGCACTGGTGTTCCGCCACGTCTTCGGCTTCGCCGGCACGGACACGAGCTTCCCGCTGTTCGTCTTCGTGTTCCTGGTCGCGCTGGGCATCGACTACAACATCTTCCTGATGACCCGCGTCCGCGAGGAGTCCCCGCGCCACGGCACGCGCCGCGCCGCCCTGGTCGGCCTGGCCGCGACGGGCGGCGTCATCACCAGCGCCGGCCTGGTCCTGGCCGGCACGTTCGCGGTCCTGGCGACGCTCCCGCTCACCGCGTTCGCCGAGATCGGCTTCGCGGTCGCGTTCGGCGTCCTGCTCGACACGATCATCGTCCGCTCGGTCCTGGTGACCGCGCTCAACCTCGACCTCGGCCGCCGCATGTGGTGGCCGAGCGCCCTGTCGAAGGCCGCGGACGAACCCGCGGACGCGAGGGAGCCCGAACCGGCCGTCACCGCTTCATGAGGACTCGGGTCCGCGTCACTCACAGACCGTTCTTCCCACGAGACACCGGGCCGGGGCCTGCCTCAAGGGCGGCCCCGGCCCTGCCGGCTCCGCGGTGTCAAGAGCCCGCCCCGGGCCGCGTTGGCGGCGGTACCGTCGGACGATGATCCGCAAACGGGTGCTCGTCTCCGGCCGGGTGCAGGGCGTGTTCTTCCGCGACACGTGCCGGCGCGCCGCCGAGACGCGCGGCGTCGCCGGCTGGGTGCGCAACCTGCCCGACGGCCGGGTGGAGGCCGTGTTCGAGGGCGACGACGAGGCGGTAGAAGCGCTCGTGGCGTGGTCCCGCCACGGCCCCGAGTCGGCCCACGTCACCGGCGTCGAGGTGCGCGACGGACCGCCGGAGGGGCTGACCGGGTTCAGGATCCGGTGAGCCCGTGGGGCGGGTGCGGCGGTGGATGCTCCGCGTCGGCGTCCCGCACGCGGACCTCGGCGAGGCGGTGACGGCCTTCGTCGTGACCACCGGCGTCCCGGTCGTTCTTGATCGTCGGCCCGCAGCGGTGACGGTCACGGTCGCGCCGCCGGCCGTGACTGACCGCGGTGCGGGGGTCGGGCTGATCGCCGTGTCGGCCGCCCGCAGCGCCGTGTCGGCCGCCCGCAGCGCCGTGTCGGCCGCGCACTGCGCCGTGTCGGCCGCGCACTGCGCCGTGTCGGCCGCGCACTGCGCCGTGTCGGCCGCGCACTGCGC
>NZ_JBEPDB010000142.1:0-11023 GCF_040300025.1 Dactylosporangium sp. NPDC000555
CGCGGTCCCGACAGTCTCCCCGCACTCCCACCTGACCTGCCGTTCTGCCAAGGAGTACGCGGGCTTCGTGCACGTTCGGATGAACTCCGACTCGCCGGCGGCCCGCGCGGTGCCACTTGCGGGTGACATCGCGCAGCGGCCGTCGGCGCGTCGGAGTTCATCCGAACGTGCACGAAGCCCGCGTACTCCTTGGCAGAACGGCAGGTCAGGTGGGTGTGCGGGGAGACTGTCGGGACCGCGTCCGCACGCTGCGTTGACGCGATATCGGGAGGATTGGTCTGATACCCCGTCCGAAGTTGCTCAACGTGACGAAGGGGTAGCGACACGTGCGCCTGTTCAGATTGCTCATCGGCGGGGTTCTGGCAACCCTGTTCTCGACGCTGCTGCCAAGCGCGACGGCGTACGCGATCGGCGCCAACCTCATCGGCAACCCCTCGGCGGAGACCGCCGCGGGCTCGGGGCCGGCCAGTTGGACGTTCGACAAATGGGGGACCAACAGCGCCACGTCGTCCTGGAAGACCGGCGGCAAGGACGGGCAGAAGAGCCTCGCCGTCACGATGACCTCCCGCGTCTCCGGCGACGCCAAGTGGATGTCCGCGCCGGTCTCCGTGAAGCCGAAGACCAAGTACGTCGTGTCCGACTGGTACATCAGCGACGTACAGACGTCGCTCGAGATCGTCTACACCAACGCCGCGGGCAGGCAGACGTTCACCTGGCTCGCCGACGCCGCCGCCTCGGCCGCCTGGAAGCAGCTCTCGGTCGAGCTCACCACCCCCGCCGACGCGGTGAAGGCGTCCGTCTACCACGTGCTGGCGAAGAAGGGCAGCCTGCAGACCGACCTGTACCTGCTGGCCGAGTCCGGCGCCAAGGACCCGGCACCGCCGCCGGCCTCGGTCGCGCTGACCGCACCCGCCAATGGCGCGACCGTCGGCGGCACCCAGCAGATCGCCGCCACCGCCAGCGCCGACGTGGTGGGCGTGAGGTTCGCCGTCGACGGCGTCGATCTCGGCGCCGAGGACACCACCGCGCCGTTCACCGCCGACTGGGACACCAGGAAGGCCGCCAACGGGGTGCACACCGTGACGGCCACCGCGCGCACCGCCTCCAGCGCGACGGCCGCCACCACGAAGGTCACCGTGACGGTGAACAACACGACGAGCACACCGCCGCCGGCGACGCCCGGCAACCTCATCGCCAACCCGTCCGTGGAGACCGCCGCGGGCGCCGGGCCGGCCGGCTGGAGCAGTTCGAGCTGGGGCACGAACACGGCCGCGTTCAGCTACCTCACCACCGGCCGCACCGGCAGCCGCAGCATCAAGACGCAGATCACGAAGTACACCAGCGGCGACGCCAAGTGGAGCCCGGCCCCGGTGAGCGTCACACCCGGCAAGACCTACCAGTACGCCAACTACTACCAGTCCAACGTGGACAGTGAGATCGACGTCGAGGTCACCATGGCCGACGGCTCCGCGCAGTACGCCTTCCTCGCCGCCGCGCCCGCCTCGGCGAGCTGGGCGAAGGTCAGCGCGCAGTACACCGTCCCGGCCGGCGCCACGAAGATCACCGTCTTCCAGGTGCTGGCGAAGGTGGGCTGGGTGAACGCCGACGACTTCTCGCTGAGCGAGTACACGCCGGCGCGGCTCAACCGGGCGCTGGTCAGCCTGACGTTCGACGACGGCTGGCGCTCGCAGTACACCGCCGGCGTGCCGCTGCTGGACAAGTACCGGATGGGCGCCACGTACTACCTGCTGACCAGCACGATCGGCTACCCGGACTACATGACCAAGGCGCAGATGGGCGACCTGCCCAACCACGGGATCGAGATCGCCTCGCACACCGTCGACCACCCGCACCTGCCGACGCTGAGCGCCGCAAAGATCGACAGCGAGCTCAAGGACAGCCAGGCGACGCTGCGACAGTGGTTCGGTCCCGGCGTGGCGAAGAACCTCGCGACCCCGTACGGCGAGTACAACGCCACGGTGCTGAGCACGAGCAAGAAGTACTACCGCTCGCACCGCTCCACCGACGAGGGCTTCAACACCAAGGACAGCACCGACGTCAACAACATCAAGGTGCGCAACATCCTGAACACCACCACGCCGGCCCAGGTCGGCCAGTGGGTCGATCAGGCGATGCGGGACAAGAGCTGGCTGGTGCTCGTGTACCACGAGGTGTCCACGACCGCCGAAGACCCGACCTACGCGGTCACGCCGGCCAACCTCGAGGCCGAGCTGAAGCTGATCCAGAGCAAGGGCATCGCGGTGCGGACCGTTGATGAGGCCCTGGACGAGGTGGTTCCGCAGCTGGCATAGCATGGTGACCGTGGGGTGGATCGTCGAGAGCTTGGGCCGGTTCCTGCTCGGCAAGGATCCGGCGGTCCACCCGAAGACCCGGCTCGGCCGGGCGCTGCCGGTCATCGGCGCCGTGGCCGGGCTGGTGTCGGGCCTGCCGGCGTATCAGTACTACCTCGGCAACGTCCGCGGGGTCGGCGGCCGCGACTGGCTGCTGCTGCTCGTCGCCTCGGGGCTCATCGCCGCGCCGATCGCGCTGGTCGCTACCCGGCCGCTGCTGGCCTGGCGGATCGCGTTCCTCGCGGGGATCCTCACCCCGCTGCGCATCCACATCGAGCAGGGCACACCCTGGCCGTGGCAGCCGTTGCAGATGCTCAGCTATCCGCTGATCCTCGCCGTCGTGGCGATCCGTCACCCGCGCGGCGTGGTGCTCTGGACCGGAGCGTCCGCGTTCCTGCTCGTCACGCTGTACGTCTGGCCACCCAACATCGCCGGGCTGCTCCTGCTCGTCATGGCGATCCTCATCATCGGCGACCAGATCCGCCGCCGCCGCGAGGTGCAGCGCGCGCTCGCCGAGGAGGAGGAGCGCTCCGAGCTCGCCCAGGCGCGGCGGGCGGTCGCCGAGGAGCGCAACCGGATCGCGCGCGAGCTGCACGACGTCGTCGCGCACCACATGTCGCTCATCGCCGTGCGGGCGGAGACGGCCGTCTACCGCATCGAGGGCGTGCCGCCGGCCGTGGCCGAGGAGCTGCAGGCCATCGCCGGCACGTCACGCGAGGCGCTCACCGAGATGCGCCGCCTGCTCGGCGTGCTGCGCGACGACTCCCTTCCGCTGACCGAGCCGCAGCCGACCCTCGACGAGCTCGGGGGACTGGTCCGGGAGGCGCGGGAGGCGGGCGTGCGGGTGAAGTTCTCGCCGCTGCCCGGCACACCGGTGCCGCCGGGGGTCGGGCTGGCCGCGTTCCGCATCGTGCAGGAGGCCCTGAGCAACGCCCGCCGTCACGCGACCGGCGCGCCGGTGACGATCACGATCCGCCGGCACGCGTCCGACCTGGTCGTCCTCGTGCGCAACGAGCCGACCGGCGCGGCGCCCGGACCGGCGAGTGAGGGCAAGGGCCAGAGCAAGGGCCATGGCCTGCTCGGCATGCGCGAGCGGGCCACGGCGGTCGGCGGGACCCTGCTGGCCGGGCCGGTCGCCGACGGCGCGTACGAGGTCGTAGCCACCCTCCCGCTGAACGGAGACGCATGATCAAGATCCTGATCGTGGACGACCAGGCGATGGTCCGGCAGGGCTTCGCCGCGCTGCTGGCCGCCCAGCCCGACTTCGTCGTCGTCGGCGACGCGGCCGACGGCGAGCAGGGCGTGGCCCTGGCCCGCGACCGCGCCCCCGACGTCGTGCTCATGGACATCCGCATGCCCGTCCTCGACGGACTGGAGGCCACCCGGCGCATCCTCGGCGTCGCGCCCGGGCTGCACCGGCCCCGCGTGCTCATCCTCACCACGTTCGACCTGGACGACTACGTGTTCGAGGCGCTTCGGGCCGGCGCGTCCGGGTTCCTGCTCAAGGACGCACCCGCCGCCGAGCTCGTCAACGCGGTGCGGGTCGTCGCGGGCGGCGACGGGCTGCTCGCTCCCTCGGTGACCCGCAAGCTCATCGAGCAGTTCGCCGCCCGGCCGCGCGCCGTGGCCCACCAGCCGGCCCGGCTGCGCGACCTCACCCCGCGTGAGGTTGAGGTGCTGCGGCTCATCGCGCGCGGGCGGTCCAACGCCGAGATCGCCGAGTCGCTGGTCGTCGCCGAGCAGACCGTGAAGACCCACGTGAGCCGGGTGCTGCAGAAGCTCGACCTGCGCGACCGGGCCCAGGCCGTCGTGTTCGCCTACGAGACCGGGGTCGTCAACGCGGGAGAGCAGTAACCCCGCGGTACGACGTGCGGGATGGCTCCCGGGAGTGACGCGCACGCACACGGTGGCTGCCTATCTTCACGCGCATGTATACGGTGGATACCCTGATCGACTGGTACCGCGAGTACGCCGCCGACCTGCGCATCGCCCGTGAGGAGCAGCGCGAGCTCCTCGCGCGGCGCCCGATGCGCCCGAAGCTCGACGACCTCGAGGCCGAGATCAGCTACCTCACCGTGCGGGCGCTGCGCCCGCACACGGTCATCGAGATCGGCTCGTACCACGGCTGGTCCACCTCGTGGCTGCTGCGCGCCCTGCGCGACAACGGCGACGGCGTGCTGCACACCTACGACCTTGTCGACCACGCCGCCCGCACCCTGCCCGACGAGCTGACCCACACCCGATGGCGGTTCACCCGCGGCGATGTGCGCACCGCCGAGCTGCCCGACGACCCGGGCTTCGTGCTCGTCGACGCGCGGCACACGGCCGGCTTCGCCCGCTGGTACACCGCGGCGGTCCTGGACCGGCTCAAGCCCGGCGTCGCGGTCGCCGTGCACGACATCTACCACGGCCGGCGGCCCTGGCCCAACAGCGAGGGCACCGTGCTGCTGCGCTGGCTGCGCGGGCGCGGGCTCGGCTACCTCACCGCCGCCCGCCACGGCGACCCCGACCTGCGCGACCACCTGTTGGGCGTGAAGCGGCGGCTGGCTATGTCCGCCCCCGTGCACACCGGCACCCACGACCCGATGGTCTTCTTCAGTACCGCGGAGCCAGTCTGATGACCGCTCCGCGGTATGACGATCGGACCCCGGCCCCGTTCCTACCGTCCCCGGCATGCGAACGCTGCTGCTGCTCCCCGTCGTCGCCGCCCTGCTCACCGTCTTCGGCCCGACCCAGCCGGACGCCGCCGCGCCACCGCTGCCGATCCACAGCGGGCGGTACCCCGACGGCCGGGCCCTGGAGGTCGTCGGCGACCCGTCCGCCGCCCGGACGGTCGTGGTGCTCGTCCCCGGCGTCAACTCGACCGCCGCCAACTTCGACCGCGGGCTGGGCGGCGTGCAGCGCCGGGCCCCGGCCTGGCAGGCACACCGGCTCGCCGACGAGATCGCGGCCCGCGGCGGCCCCGGCGCGGCGGACCGGGTCGCGGTCGTGGCCTGGCTCGGGTACCGCACCCCGGAGGGCGTGGGACTGGACGCGGCGCGCGAGGACCTCGCCGCGGCCGGCGCGGCGGCGCTGCGCGAGTTCGTCGCCCGGCTGCCCGGCGAGCGCATCGTCGTGGTCGGGCACAGCTACGGCTCCACCGTCGCCGGGCTGGCCGCGCCCGGGCTGGACCGCCGGGTGAGCGACATCGTCGCGCTCGGCAGCCCCGGCATGGGCGTGGACTCGGCGGGCGAACTGCGCACGGCCGCGCACGTGTGGGCCGGCAGCGCGGCGGACGACTGGATTCGGCGCATCCCGGGCGTGCGGGTGCTCGGCGCCGGGCACGGCGCACACCCGTACGACCCGTCGTTCGGGGCCGAACCGCTGCCGGTCGGCGGGGTCGTTGGCCACGACGGCTACTTCGTCCCCGGCACCGAGAGCCTCCGCGCGCTGGCCGACATCGCCCTCGGCGCGGTCCCGGCCGGAGCTCTGTAGCCCCCTCGGTGCCCGCCTTCGCGGCTATGCTGCCGGCCATGGCGAACTTCGATGTCCTGGTGCTCGGCGGTGCCGGGGTGGACACCATCGTCCGGGTGCCCGAGCTGGCCGTCCCGCCGGGCGACTACCTGCCGGTGCCCCCGGTGCGCGACTACGTGGCCCACTCGGGCAACGGCGTGGCGCTCGGCTTCCACGCGCTGGGCCTGCGCACCAAGTTCGCCGACTTCATCGGCGACGACCCGCAGGGCGAGCTGATCCGGGCCCGCTACGCCGCCACCGGCCTCGACTTCAGCGGCCACCCGGCCCCCAACGGCACCCCGCGCAGCGTCAACCTCGTCGACGCCGGCGGCCGTCGCTTCTCCTTCTTCGACGGCCGCCACCCCGAGGGCACCGTGCTGCCGGAGGAGTTCTACCTGCCCCTCGTCGAGCGCGCCGCGCACGTGCACGTCGCCACCCCCCGCACCCCGGCGGTCTGGGCCGCCGCCCGGAGGCTCGGCATCTCCACCTCGACCGACGTGCATGCCTGGAACGGCACCGACGACTGGGCGTGGCCCATGGCCGGCGAGGCCGACCTCGTGTTCCTCAGCTCCGCCGCCGCGCCGGAGCGCATCGACGACATCATGAAGCGCATCGCGACCGAGGGCCGCGCCTCGGTCGTGATCGCCACCGAGGGCGAGGCCGGCAGCCGCGTCCTGGCCGGGGCGGACGGGGCCGTGCGGCGCTTCCCGGTGGCACGCCCGGAGCGCCCGGTGGTGGACAGCAACGGCGCCGGCGACGCGTACAGCACCGCCTTCATGAGCCGGTGGCAGCGGGGCCGCCCGGTGCCGGAGTGCGCGCTGGCCGGCGCGGTCTCCGGCGCCTTCGCCTGCGGGGCGGCCGGCACCCACGAGGAGCTGATCACGGAGCCGGAGCTGGCCGCGGCGCTCACGCGTGCGGCTCCGGGCTTCCCGGGCGTCGATCCTTCCCGACTGGCCGCATAGGGCCTCCCTGCTCGGCCGGCCGCATAGGGCCTCCCTGCTCGGCCGGCCGTGTCGGGCCTTCCTTTCCGGCCGGCCGTGTCGGGCCTTCCTGCTCGGCCGGCGGTATCGGGTCGTCTTTCCTCGCCGGCCGCATTGGCAGGAGCAGGGCGGGAATCGCCGCGAACGCGGTGAAGCCGGTGACCCACCGGAAGGTGTCAGCGTAGGCGGCGGCCGGCGCGCCGGGGTGGTGGGCCGTGCGGTGCTGCAGGATCGCCGCCAGCACGGCCGCGCCGATCGAGGCGCCGACGGTCTGGACCATGGTGATGGCGCTGGTCGCACCAGGGATCATGGTGGGCGGCAGGCCCTGGTAGGCGGCGGACGAGACCGGGACCGCGACGGCGGCGATCCCGATGCCCCAGACCAGCAACGCGGCGGCGAGGACGACGTCGGCGGTGTGCGAGGTCACCTGGGTGTAGGCGATGGCGCCGACCGTGGTCACGGCGATTCCGGTGAGTACGACCGGACGCGCGCCGACGCGGTCGGTCAGCCGGCCGACGTAGGGCAGGGCGAGCATGGTGCCGAGGCTCTGCGGGGCCAGGAGCAGGCCGGCGGTGAGCGCGTCGTGGCCGCGGACCTGCTGGTGGTACAGGGGGATCAGCATCAACGCGCCGAAGATCGACAGTCGTGACACGAAACCGAGCGCCGAGGCGGCGGCCAGTGCCCGGTGCGCGAACAGGCGCAGGTCGAGCACCGGGGCGCCGGGCGTGCGCAGTGCGTAGACGACGAAGGCGGCAAGCAGGGCCGCGCCGGCGACCAGCGGGAGGAGCCCGCCGCCGGGCGCGCCGGTCCGGGACAGGCCGAGGACGAGCAGGGCGACGGCGGGCGACAGCAACGCCAGACCGGGCAGGTCCAGGCGCCGGAACTGCCGCGGACCGTCGGCCGGGATGCCGCGGTAGGACAGCGCCAGCGCGAGCAGGCAGACGGGTACGTTGACGTAGAAGATCCAGCGCCAGTCGAGTCCGTCGACGATCAGGCCGCCGAGCAGCGGGCCGACGACGGGCGCGAGCTGCGTGGGCACGGCCGCGATCGCCATCACCCGGCCGCGGCGCTGCGGGCCCGCGGCGTGCGCGAGGATCATGATGCTCAGCGGGACGATCATGCCGCCGCCGATCCCCTGTGCGGCCCGGAACGCGATCAGGCTGCCCACCGACCAGGCGGTGCCGCACAGCGCCGAACCGGCCATGAACGCGGTGAGCGCGAACAGCCACATGGTCCGGATGCCGAACCGCTCGGCCAGCCGGCCGGCCAGGGGGACCATGATCGCGATCGACAGCAGATACGCGGTGTTGACCCACTGCACCGTGGCGATGGGGGCGTGGAAGGCACGGGTCATGCCGGCCAGGGCGACGGTGACCATCGTCATGTCCAGCATCGCGGTGATGGTGCCGGTGACGACGACGGCGCTGAGCCTGAGTACGGCACGGTCGAGGCGCGCGACAGTCTCGCTCATGAATTGCACTATACGGTGCAGTGTAGTTCCGGGCTACACTGCACCGTATAGTGGTGGCTATGTCGAATGCCCCGGCCCCGCTCCGTCAGGGGTCACCCGTCAAGCGCGCCGCGATCGCGCGCGCGGCGCTCGAGGTCTTCGTGCGGGAGGGCTACGCGCGGGCGAGCGTCGACGCCATCGCCGCGAGCGCGGGCGTCTCCAAGCGCACCATCTACGACTACTACGGGGACAAGGAGCAGCTGTTCCTGTCGACCCTCCGGGAGACCCAGGAGGCGCAGACGGCGGCGTTCAACGAGCTGCTAGACCGTACCGTCGGCCGGTTCGACGACCTCGAGGCCGCCCTGACCCGCTTCGGCCGCGAGTTCGCCGTCGAGATCGCCCGATCGGCGGAGCGGGCCGCCGTGATGCGTCTCATGATCGCGGAGGCGTCGCACTTCCCGGCCCTGTTGGAGCGGGCCTCCGCCGGCTCCGTCCAGCGCGCCCTCGCCGACCGGCTGGCCGAGCTGGCCGAGCTGGGCCTGCTGGACATCCCCGACCCGATGGAAGCCGCCGAGTTCCTGGGGCTGCTGGTCACCGGCCGCGTGAACAACCGCTCCTGGTACGGCGCCGTGCAGCTCGACGACGCCGAGATCGCCCGCCTGGCCGCGGGCGGCGTACAGATCTTCCTGCGTGCCTACCGCCGCCCGAGCGAGAGACAATCGGGGGCATGACCGCACTGTTCGCGGACCTCGGTGTCACCTCGCCCGTCATCGCGGCGCCCATGGCCGGTGGGCCCACCACGCCGGCTCTGGTCGCGGCGGCCGGGCGGGCCGGGGCGCTCGGGTTCCTCGCCGCCGGGTATCGCACGCCGGACGACCTCGCCGCCCAGATCGACGCCGTGCGGGAGGGCGGGACGGAGGCGTTCGGGGTCAACCTGTTCGCGCCGAACCAGGTGCCCGTCGACGCGGCCGAGTTCCGGCGATACGCGGAGGAACTGCGGGCCGAGGGCGAGCGGTTCGGGCTGGACCTGTCCGCCGCCGAGCTCTTCGAGAACGACGATTACTGGGCGGAGAAGGTCGACCTGCTGCTCGCCCGGCCGGTGCCGGTGCTCTCGTTCACGTTCGGGCTGCCGCCCGAGGGGATCGTCGCGGCGCTGCGGCGGGCCGGCACCGTCGTGCTGCAGACGGTCACGTCCGCGGACGAGGCGCGCGCCGCGGCCGACGCCGGGGTGGACGGGCTCGTCGTGCAGGCGTTGGCGGCCGGGGGGCACTCGGGCACGTTCACGCCGGAGGTGATGCCCCGGGACGTACCGCTGCCGGACCTGCTGCGGGCGATCCGGGCGACGGTGCACCTGCCGCTGTTCGCGGCCGGCGGGATCGCGACCGCGGGCTCCGTCGCCGACACGCTGCGGGCCGGGGCCGAGGCGGCGATCGTCGGCACGGCGCTGCTACGCACGGACGAGAGCGGCGCCTCCGCGGTGCACAAGGCCGCCCTGGCCGAGCGGGCCGGAGCGGACACGGTCGTCACGCGGGCGTTCAGCGGGCGGCCGGCGCGGGCGCTGCGCAACCTGTTCGTGCGGCAATACCACGAGCGCGCGCCGCTGGGCTATCCGGCGGTACACCACCTGACAACGCCCCTGCGCCGTGCGGCGGCCGCGGCCGGCGACGCCGAGCGGGTCAACCTGTGGGCGGGCACCGGGTTCCGGCACGCGAGCGACGGCCCGGCCGCGGCGGTGCTCACGGCGCTGGCGGCCGAAGCCTAGACGGTCAGGCCGCGCTCGTACGCGTACCGCACGGTCGCGCACGCCGGTCTTGGCGAAGAGCCGGTTCACGTGCGACTTGACGGTCACCTCGGTCACGAACAGGCGCTGCGCGATCTCACGGTTGGACAGGCCGGCCGCGATCAGCCCGAGCCCCTCGGCCTCGCGCGCCTGAGGCCGTCGGGCAGCGGGCCGGGAGACGCGGCGCCGGGCGCGGCCGCTCGCGGGTCGGCGGCCGGCGGTGGGCGGTGGGCGCTCCTGGACGGCGGCGGCCAGCAGGCGTTGCTGCACGTGCGGGTCGAGCACCGACTGGCCGGCCGCCGCGGCGCGCACCGCCTGGGCGATCTGCACCCGACCTGCGTCCTTGGTCAGGTATCCCAGCGCGCCCGCGTGCAGCGCCGCGAGAATGTGCTCGTCGCCCGATCGGGCCCTGCCCTACCTGGGGCTGATCCCGCTCGTCCTCGGGCTGCACCATCGCCGGCCCATCCCTGATCAGTTTCCTCTGCGGTAGTGGGCCGTCGCCAGTGTCGGCTGGCAACCTCCGCGTAGTAATCCCGGCGGAGGCACTGGGCATCGGTTGAGTCGAAAGCGGCAGGCGCCACGGTCCAAGAAGTCACAACCGTTTCCGTGTCGCCCGTGGAGACGACTCATTCCGGCTCTTCGAACTTGGCGGGGGTCTGAGGGTCGGCTGACGTTCCACTGTGGACCCTGACTGATAGATGCCCGTAGCTCTCGTAGATCATGTTGTTGTCGAAGCAAGATGATCACAACAGAAGAGCTACGGGCGTGGCTAACAATACGACGCGGCTGCTGGGCCTTCACGGCCTGGCCGTGGTCGGGGTCGCCGACGACCCCGACGGACCGGTAGTGCACCTGGTCACCGCCGATGAACAGGCACGGCACTGCCCGGACTGCGGCACCCGGGCCCGGCGCTCGAAGGGCCGGCGGGTGACCCGGCCGCGTGACCTGCCAGTCGGTGGCCGCCGACCAC
>NZ_JBEPDB010000143.1:0-10909 GCF_040300025.1 Dactylosporangium sp. NPDC000555
GGACGACCCGGCGGCGCGGGAGCCCGGCGTACCCGGCCCCGGGCAGGTCCCCGGCCGCGGCCACCAGGCGGCGCCACGCGCCGTCCGCGGCGCACGCCACTAGCACGGAGTCCTCGACGCACACGGTCCGGGCGGTCAGCTCGGCAAAGGACTCGGCCACCCGGCGTAGCTGCTCGACCTGCGCCGCTGCGGCCCGGTCGACCTCCGCGACGGCGACCCGCACGGCCTCGGCGTCCGCGCGGCCCTCGACAGTGAGCGTGTGCACCAGCGTCACCAGGCACGTGTCGCCGTCCCCGGCCGCGAACGTCCACTCGCCGTGGGTGGCCGTGACCGGGGCGCGGTCGCCGGCGTGGCCGAAGACGATGCGCCGAGCGGCCCGGTCGACCACCCGCTCGGCGCGCCAGTCACGCACCGCCCCGCCGGGGCCGACCACCCAGCGGTGCACCAACTCCCGCCCGTCGTCCGCCGGCTCGACCTCGGCGTGCAGGTGCGACGGGAAGTACCGGGGGGCCTCCGTGACATCGGCCACGAGCGCGAAGCACAGCTCGGGCGGGGCGGCCACCTGGACGGCGTGGGTGACGGAACCGGCCGGCTCATGCACGACGATCGACATCGGTGTCTCCTCTCGAACGGTCAGCCCTGCCAGCCTGCGCACCGCGCCTCGACGGGCGATCGAGTCCGGTTCGAGCCGGGTCGGCCAGCGTGGCGGGAGCCGGGCACTCGGTGCCCCCGACGCGAGGAGGTCGCCACATGGCGCACGAGATACCCGTCACCAGACGGTCGATCCTGGAACACCTGCTGGCCTACAAGCGCACCGCCGTCCTGCGCACGGCGCTGGAGCTGCGGCTGTTCGACGCGGTCCAGGCCGGGCATGCCACGCCCGCCGCCGTCGGCGCCGCGACCGGCGTGCCG
Organism: Dactylosporangium sp. NPDC000555; assembly: GCF_040300025.1. Classification (NCBI taxonomy): domain Bacteria; kingdom Bacillati; phylum Actinomycetota; class Actinomycetes; order Micromonosporales; family Micromonosporaceae; genus Dactylosporangium; species Dactylosporangium sp. NPDC000555. Next base: position 913 of record NZ_JBEPDB010000143.1, read on the forward strand.
GAGCGCTCCGTGCGCGTGCTGCTCGCCGCGCTGGCCGCGGCCGGCCTCGTGGTTGAGGACGGAGGCGCCGACGCGCCGCAGTACGGCCTGCCCGACGGCGCCGAGCGCCTGCTGGTCAGCACCAGCGCTGACTACGCGGGCGGGGCCGCGCTGGTCGCCGCGTCACAGCTGGAGTGGGAGTCGATGGGCCGGCTCACCGGCATCGTGCGGGCCGGGACCACCCCGCTTCCCGTCGACGCCGGGAGCGCCGGCTTCCCCTACTGGCAGGACTTCGCCGAGCACGGCACGTTCGCCACGCACCAGGTCGCCGACGCGGTCACCGACGCCGTCGCGGGCGTCGTGGACGACAGCGCCCCGCTGCACGTGCTCGACCTGGGCTGCGGGCACGCGATCTTCGGGCTGGCGCTGGCCCGCCGGTTCCCGGGGGCGCGGCTCACCGCCTTCGACCGCGACGACATTCTGCCCCACGCCCGGAAGAACGGCGCGGCGACGGGGTTGTCGTCGCGCACCACGTTCGTGGCCGGGGACGCGTTCCAGACCGACCTCGGCGGCCCGTACGACGTGGTCGTGCTGGCCAACCTGCTGCCCCAGTTCGACCCGCACGACGGGGTCCGGCTGCTGCGCCGGGCGGCCACCGTGCTGGCGCCCGGGGGAAGGGTGGTCGTCGCCGGCTTCACCGTCGGCGACGACGAGCCCGCACGCGAGTACGGCGCCCGCATGCTCTCGCTGCTCATGCTGGCCTGGACCCGGGGCGGCGAGGTGCCGACCAGTCCCGGATACCTGCGGATGCTCGCCGCCGCCGGCCTGGACGAAGTCGAGGCGCACGACCTACCCGGCCTGCCGAGCCGGCTCTTCCTGGCCCGGCCGGGGCGGGGATGACGATGGACTACGTCCCGCTCGGCGCCAGCGGCCTGATGGTGAGCCGGGTCGCCTTCGGCAACTCGCTCACCCACGGCAACCAGATCGCCCTCGGCCACGTACGGCCGCACGTGGTCGAACACCGTGCACTTGTGGGTCATGCCGCCGGGCAGGCAGTGCAGCAGGAAGTTCATCCCGACCGAGTCAAAGCGCTCATTCGGCCCGAGGTTCAGCGGCGCCAGCACGTCCCGCTCGAGCAGCCGGGGGCGCAGGCGAGCGAGCCGACCGCCGACCTTGCGCAGCACGCCCTCGTTGAGGTCCATCAGGGTGAGCTGGGGGTCGCGGACCGGGAACCTGGTGCGCTCGAGGAACCAGCCGGTGCCCGGGCCGAGGTCCAGGTGCCGAGGGCCGGCGGCGCGGTCGTACTGCCGCAGCATCTCTCGCCGCGGGCAGCCCCACACCACCGGGCACACGACGCCAAGCACCCACAGGTCGTAGATCGACAGGATTCGGCTGGTGTAGGGCGCGGCCCCGGCGAGGATCTCGTCCTCGCCGGGCACGGTGCGTGGTGTCGTCATCGATGTCACCTCTCGTGGTTGTCGTCTCATCGGCCACCAGCCACGGTCACGACCTGGCCGGTGACGTTCCCGTTGGCCGCCGAGCCGAGGTACAGCACGGCGGCGGCGACGTCCTGCGGGCTGCTGAGGCGGGCGGTGGCCGTGCGAGCCAGCTCACCGTCGCGGATGTGGGCCGGCAGCCCGCCGAGCACCCGGTCGGTGGTGGTGAGCCCCGGGCACACGACGTTGACCAGGACCCCGTCCGGGCCCACGTCCCAGGCGAGGCTGCGCGCGAGGCCGTGCAGGGCGCCCTTCACCGCGCCGTAGAACTCCTGGCCCCGCTGGCCGTCGTGCACCACGTGAGAGGACAGCAGCACGATCCGGCCCCAGCCGCGGGCCCGCATGCCGGGCAGCACCAGCTGGGTCAGGCGCAGCGTCCGGACCAGGTTGTCGGCCACGAACCCCTCCCACTCGGCCGGCGGCACCTCCTCGAAGCGCACGTCCGGGGGTCGGCGCGGCGCCCAGCGCACGGCGTTGGCGACGAACACGTCGATGCCGCCCCAGCGCTCGCCGACCTCCTGCACGGCGAGCTCGGCGGCGGCCGGTTCCTCCAGCGGGCAGCGGACCGCCATCGCACGGCCGCGGTCGGCGCCCATCTCCGCGGCGAGCCGCTCGGCCGCGTCCCGGCCGGACCGGTAGGTCAGTGCGACCCTGGCCCCCTCGGCGGCGAACGCCCGCGCGGTTGCCGCGCCGATCCCGGACGAACCGCCGGTCACCAGCACGGACCGCCCCTCCAGGTTGGTCTGCACCCGAACTCCTCCTCTCCCGGCCGGGTCAGGCGACGCCGGCCGGAACGCGCAGCCCGGCTGGGGACAGCGCACGCTCCAGCGCCGCCGCTGTGAACCGGCCGCCCCGCGCCGCGAGGTAGCCGTCCGGGCGGACGAGGACCCAGCCGCCGGGCCGCAGCCCGAGCCGGTCGCGCAGGGCGCCTCCGAGGTCGGCGAGGACCCCTGGGCCGCGCGCGTCGGCAGAGTCTGCCAGCGTGCACACGCCGAGCCAGGCGGCGTGGCGGCCGGCCGGCGCCTCAGGGTCGGCGCCCTCGGCCACCGCCAGCGTCCAGCGTGGATCGCGCAGCTGCTCGTACCACGCCTGGCTCGCCGGCGCGTCCGGCCAGACGCCGGCAGCTGCGCTGGCCCGCTCGCCCGGCGCCGGTCCGCCGGTGCGGCCGGCGGCGACGGTGAGCGGGCTGTCCACATAGGACAGCATCAGTCCGCTGATGCCGGCCAGGACCCTGCCGCTGCATCTTGCGGCGCACCGGCGGCAGCCGCCGCACGACCCCGAAGACCAGCGGTAGCATGACCTCGGCGAGCGCGTTCTTCAGCTGCACGAGAACGGTGGCCTTGCCTGTCGAGCCGAGCAGCCGCGCGCCGATCGGCACCCGCTCCGCGGTGTAGCTGGAAAGCAGCACCGGGCTGGCCTGGTGGTGGGCCACTATGGCCAGTTTCCAGCCGAGGTTGTACGCCTCCTGGATACCGGTGTGAAGGCTCTGCCGTCGTATCCGGCGTCGGCCCAGAGCAGTTTGAGCTGGGTGCAGGTGTTGAGCAGGGTGATGATGAGGAGTTTCGCGCCGAGGCGGTCGCCGATGTTCGCGGCGGTGACGACCACGGCGAGGAGGAATCCTTCGGTGTCCACGGCGATGTGGCGTTTGCGGCCGTTGGTCTTCTTGCCGTTGTCGAAGCCGCGGGTGGCGGCGCCGACGGTGTCGGCGGCCTTGACCGACTGGGAGTCCACGATGCCCGCGGTGGGCTGGACCTCGCGACCGACGCCGGTGCGCAGGCGGGCTCGGAGCCGGTCGACGAGCAGGTGCGGCAGACCACGTTCGTTCCAGCGCTGGAAGAACGCGTAGACGGCTTCCCATGGTGGGAAGTCGATCGGTAGGGCGCGCCATTCGACGCCCTGGCGGGTGAGGTAGCTGATCGCGTCGAGCATGGCTCGCAGGTCGTGGACCATGGGTCGGCCGGTGGCCCGGCGCAGTTGGTCCATCACCTGCCGGGCGCGTGGTTCCAGAACCTTCCACTGCGCATCGGTCAGGTCGGAGGGATAGTGGCGGACCCGGTCGCGACACAGGCAATCGGGGCAGGTGGTGGTGGCGCCGAACGCGGCGAAGGGGTATGAAGACATCCGCGGGCTTTTGGTGAAGGGGTTTGGCTAGTCACCTCCTCTGCTACCAAAAGCCCGCCTCCGATGTCTCCCGACACGCCGCGTGTTGATCTAGCCGACACCAACATGATCAACGACCGTGCCAACACCCCTTTACCAACAGGCACTTAGCCAGGACTTCCTAGCTTCACCATCGAGACCTTCGCGATGTCTGGGTGTGGGCCCGGGAACACGAAAGCCCGGTCCACACCCGGCGAGCCGAAAGTTCGTGACGGTCTCGCCGGGACCTCGGGTTCCGACCGGAGTCGCTACGATGCACTGGCGCCACAAATCGACAAACGTAGTCCCCTTGGGCGGGCTCTATGTCGGGTGGAGTACGTGCCTGTGTTGTATCTCCGACTGGAAAGTTCTCCCTTCGTATGTCGATTTACGCGGTGTTCCTCGACGGCTGGGATCACAAAAGCACATGGGGCTGGGACGACGGCGTCGGCAGCTACTACGCCCAGATGACCGGCAACGGCAAGTCCGATGCGAACGGACCGGAAATCTGGATTACGCCCCCGACGTTCCCGGAGATCATGTCGCCCGCGGCGCTCGCCGAGGCGATCGCCCGCGCTACTGGTGAGAATCTGGGAGCCGTACAACGGGCCATGAACGACGGACTGAACGGCGCCGAGGGCCACCTGCACCGCATCGAGATCACCGATGGCGCCGTGGCGCCACACGAGGCGGTCCCGAATGTTGCGGACCCGGTCGAGCATCCCGTCGCGGCGATCGTGGCGGACGCTGCTGTCGCGACCGCCGATCGGCTGATGCGCGAGGCAGGCATGATGCCGCTGCCGACCGCCCACATGTTCATGGACGACGTCGACCCGCCCTACGTCGGGTACGTGGCGACCCGCCCGTTCTACCGCGGCGCGGACGCGGCCGAGGCGATCGGCCGCCTCGGCGAACTTCCGGCCGCTCTCTACGCCACTCGGCTGCTGTTGGTGTGGGAGCACGCTGACCTGTACACGGCGCTGCAGATGCCCGGTGAGACGTTCCCGACCGCGCTGGTCACGGTCGAGGCCACCTTGAGCGCTCACACGCTGATCTGGCGGCCTTTCACCTTCACCTGGGGACCGGCTGGCTCACTCGGCACGCCCACCGTCCTGCCGGCATGGGGGACGCCAGTCACCTACCGCAGTGGCGCCCTGCCCACCCCGGTCGGTGCCGCGATCGACCGGTGGCGGAGGCTCGGCAGCGGCGAGATCGAAGCTGTCACTGCCGCGCTGCAGCGTGCCCAATTCCAGGTCAAGCTCATCGCGCCGAGTGCCTGACCGATGCGCCTCAGGGCCGTTGCGGCAGTAGCGGGTGGGGTTCGCCCGTGAGCGCGCACAGCGCGGCAACGACTTCGTACAAGTCCGCGCGGACGTAGGTGGCTGTGGTTCCGAGGTCTGTCCGGCCGTTGTGTCCGGCATAGGCGCGGGCGACGGCGTAGCCGAAGTGCCGTTCGACTCAGGTGAGGGTCGTGTAGCGCAGCCAGTGGGTGCTGATCTGCTGGGCTGCGACCCAGGGCAGGTACTCGCCGATGCGGGCCCAGAGGTGTCCCGCCGCCGCGGCGAACGGCTGCGGCGGCGGACGGATCGGTGATAACCTAGAAAATCGTCGATATCGCTATGCATCGGAGGATGCGTTTCGTGTTTCCCACCGTCCGCAACATCGCAATCGACTGCGCCGACCCGTATGCGCTGGCGACGTTCTGGAGCAAGGTTGTCGGGCAGCCCCTCGCCGACGACGACCTGCCAGGAGACCCGGAGGCGTCGGTGCAACTGCCGGGTGGTCCCGCGCTGTTCTTTGCCGAGGTTCCGGAGTCCAAGGTGGGCAAGAACCGCCTCCACATCTGCCTGGAGCCGGCGGTGTCGCGTGAGGACGAGGTGGAGCGGATCCTCGGCCTCGGCGCGACGATGGTCCACGACCGGCGCAAGCCGGACGGCCGAGGCTGGGCGGTGCTCGCCGACCCGGAGGGCAACGAGTTCTGCGTCCTGCGCAGCGCCGCGGAGCGGGCGGCCACGCAGCCGGCGCACCCGGAGCCCGGCGCGGCTCCGGCACCAGAACCGGCCTGAAGCGCCCCGCGTCGAACTCCGCCGCTACAGCAGGTTCCGGACGGTCCAGAGCTCCGGGAAGAACCGGTGCTGGCCGGCCGCCCGCTACCACGCCAGGCCACTGCTCGCCCCGGACCCCGGCTTGTCGCCGATCGTCCGCTCCACGATCAGCAGGTGCACGGCCCGCCAGCGGCTGAACTCGTAGGCGACGTCGGCGAGCGTCTCCGCCAGGCGGCGTAGCACCGGGTCGGCACCGCGGTCGTAGCAGTCGGCCCACGCCTGCTCAACGCTCGAATGCGGCCGGTACGCGGCCGCGACATCGGCGGCCAGGTGCTCCGGCGCGATCGCCGCGCCGCGGCGGGCAAGCAGCCGGACGGCCTCGTCGTAGAGGCTCGGCGCGGCGAAGTCGGCGGCGAGCTGCTCGGCGATCGCCGGCACCCCGGTGTGGGGGCGCAGCATCGCCGGACTCTTGTTGCCCAGGACGAACTCCAGTCGGCGGTACATGAACGACTGCACCCCGGAGGCTGAGCCGAGCGCGTCGCGGAACTCGTTGAACTCCGCGGGGCTCATGGCGCGCAGCACGTCCCACACCTGCACGAGGAGCCGCTGTACCGGCAGCGCCCGGCGCAGCGTCCACAGCGCGGCCTCCGGGTCGTCGGCGGCCAGCTCGTCGCGGGCCCGGCTGAACTCGGCGTGCAGGAGCTTGAACAGCAGCTCCTTGACCTGCCCCATGATGTGGAACGACAGCTCGGCGGCGCCGTCGCTGCGCAGTCGCTGCAAGGACAACAGGGTGTCGATCTGTTCGTAGTCGAGGTAGGCGTTGCGGGCCGTCTCGGACGTCAGCAGCGGCTCTCCGCCGGTCCGCGCCGCGCGCTCCCGCCGCTGCGCGTCGGAGAGGGCCGAGACGGCGGACACTGCCTCAGGCACGGTCCGCCTCCATGAACTTGCGCAGGCTCAGCGGGCGCATGTCGGTCCACACCTCGTCGATGTGGGCGAGGCACTCCGCCTTCGGCCCGCGGAATCCGGCACGTCGCCAGCCCGGCGGCGGCTCGTCGTCGGCGGTCCAGATCGAATACTGCTCCTCGTCGTTGAGGACCACGTCGTAGATCTCGTCACTCACCGGTGGTGCTCCTTTCCGGATTGAGGGTGTACTTGCTGCGGTCCGCTCGCCGGATCGGCGCGAGTGGTGCGGGTGCGGTCCGCTGCGCCTGCTCGACCAGGCGGGCCATCGCCGCCAGCGTCGGCGCGGCGAACAGCTCCGCGAGGGGCACCTCGGCGCCCATTTCGCTGCGCAGCCGGGCGGCGAGGCGACTGGCGAGCAGCGAATGCCCGCCGAGGTCGAAGAAGTCGTCGTCGGCGCCGACCCGGTCGACGCCGAGCAGTGCCTGCCAGACCGCGGCGAGGGAGCGCTCGGCCGGGGTACGCGGCTCCACGAAGGGGCGCCTCACCTGGGTTCGAACGTCCACAGTGGACGGGTCCGGCAGTGCCCGGGTGTCGAGCTTGCCGTTAATCGTCACCGGCCACGTGTCGAGCACGATGAACCGCGCCGGCACCATCGCTTCCGGCAGCCGCCGGCGCAGGGCTTCGCGCACCCGCGCCACATGCTCGCCGTGCTCTGCCGGAGCGCTGGCGGCGGGCTGCAGGTAGGCGACGAGCTGCGGCTGCCCGTCCTGGTCCGGATACACCGCCACGTGCGCGGCCGCCACACCGGGCTGGGTTGTGAGGTGGTGGCTGATTTCGGTGGGTTCGATGCGCATGCCGCGGATTTTGGTTTGGTGGTCGGTGCGGCCGTGGTAGTGGAGGGTGCCGGTGGGGGTTTGGTGGGCGGTGTCGCCGGTGGTGTAGATGCGTTGGCCGGGTTGGGTGGGGTGGGGTGGGGTCGGAAGGTGTCGGCGGTGTGGCCGGGTTGGTGGTGGTAGCCGCGGGCGAGTTGGGGGCCGGCGATGCACGGCGGCGCACCCTAGCGGGTTGGTGGCTGACGCCACCAACCCGCAGTGCAGGGGGCATGACCAACGACTACGACCCACGAGCCCTCAGCGGATCGTGAAGCGGATGTCCTGCTGGAATGCTAGGCGGCATCCCGCTGGTCCAGCCACTTCAGAATCGCCTCGGTCGTTTCCTCCGGCTTCTCCTGCTGGATCCAATGACCGCAGTCCAGACTGACCACTTCCACATTCGGCACGAATTCCGTCAGTCTTTCAGCCCTCGCGACAGTGTCGCGGTCGCCGTAGATCATGAGGGTGGGCTGTCGGATGATCGGGTCCACGTCCGCCAGTAGGCGCCAGTTGCGGTCCAGGTTTCGGTACCAGTTGATTCCGCCCGTGAACCCTGTTGATTCGAAGGCGGAGACGAAGACGGCCAGTTCGCTGTCACTCATGACGGGCTCACCGAGTGGGGTTTCCGCTCTGGCGAGGTTGATCAACGCATTGCCCGGCTGAGGCTCTGCGAGGGGCACGTTCTTCCGGTACAGGTTCCGAAGGAATTGGAACGTGTTCTCCTCGAACACGGCGTCCGCGACGCCCGACTGCCGGTTGAAGTGGACGAAGTAGAAGTCGGCGCCGAGCACGGCCTCCATGAACTCGATCCAGGGCATCTCTCCGCGCTCTTGGTAGGGCACGCTCAGCGCTACCACGCCGTTGACCCGGTTCGGGTGCAGCAGGGTCAGGCCCCAGACGACGAATGCGCCCCAGTCATGGCCGACGAAGGTGGCATCCTCGTAGCCGTAGTGATCGAGGAGGGCGACGAGGTCACCCGACAGGTGCTCGATGTCGTAGTCCGTCACTTCGGCGGGACGGGACGAGTTGCCGTAACCCCGCTGGTTCGGGACGATGACGTGGTAGCCCGCCGCGGCCAGGGCCGGCACCTGATAGCGCCAGGAAAAGGCGTGCTCCGGCCAGCCGTGACAGAGCACGATGGGGTTCCCCGCGTTCTGCCGGCCGGCTTCGAAGACTTCGAGTTCCACACCGTTGACCGAAATGCGGGTGGGCTCGGGAAAGTCGACTGTCATGCCGGCATCATGCCGACCGATACCGGTCACCTCCTGACCGGTTTCCGTGGCAGTGTTGTCCGGGTGCGAGCCGACCGGTTGATGGCCATCCTCCTCCTGCTGCAACATCGCGAGCAGGTGACCGCAGCGGAGGTCGCCCGGGAGTTGGAGATCTCCGAGCGCACCGCCCGCCGCGACCTCCCGCCCTGGGCATGGCCGGCGTGCCGGTGTACTCCGTGCAGGGCCGAGGCGGCGGCTGGCGCCTCGTGGGCGGCGCCCGCACCGACCTGTCCGGGTTGACCGCGAGTGAGGCCCGCGCCCTGTTCCTGGTCGCCGGCCCGGCCTCGTCTGTCACGCCGGCCGTGAAAGCGGCGCTGCGCAAGCTCGTCCATGCCCTGCCTGAGCCGTTCCGGGCGCAGGCCGAGGCGGCGGCGTCGTCGCTCGTCATGGACCCGCAACGATGGGGGTCGAGCCGGGTCGAGCCCCGACCTCCTCGCTTCCTCGACGAGCTCCAGGACGCGGTGATCCGCGGCGTCCAGGTCCGGCTCGGCTATGTCGACCGCGAACACAGCGAAACCGAGCGAACCGTCCACCCGCTGGGCATCGTCGCCAAAGGCCCGTCGTGGTACCTCGTCTCCGGCACGGAGGCCGGTCGGCGGACCTTCCGGATCGACCGCGTGTCGTCCGTCGACCCGACCGGCGATCCCGTGCACCGGCCCGATGACTTCGACCTTGCCGAGAGCTGGCGCGAGATCGCCGACGAGGTCGAACGCAAGCGAACACCCCTCGAGGCCCGGGCGATGTGCGCGCCCCACGGGATAGGCGTGCTCCGGATGGGGTTCGGCGATCGGCTCGAGGTGGGAGGTTCCACGACCGACGGCCGCATCGAGGTCGTGATCCGCGGCAACGACGAATACATACTCGCCGGCGAGCTTGCCGGGCTGGTCGAATGGATCGAGGTGGCCGGCCCTCCGGGGGTGCGAGACCACCTGGCCTCGATCGGCAACGCGCTCGTCGAGCGATACGGCTCAGACCGGCACGGACGTCGTGCGGCAGAACGATAACCGAGGTCATCAGGTTCCACAGCACCGATGAACTCCGACTGCTCGCACGACACTACGACGAGATGAGCGCCATCTACGCGGCCCAGCTCTCCAGCGTCCGTAACGACGACTTGTGAGCGAGGACGCCGCTCGCCAGCGACGCGGCAAGGAGCAGCAGCCGTGGCAGCACCCCCGAGCATGGGTCGACGCACGCTCATCGGCTACTTATCTACTGGTGCTACGACCGCAGCCCGGCCAGGCTGGGTCGAGGTGATCGGCAGGGTCGCTCTCTCATCGGCTGCCCACTGC
>NZ_JBEPDB010000144.1:0-10863 GCF_040300025.1 Dactylosporangium sp. NPDC000555
GCGGCCCGCCTGGTCGGCGTCTACGGCGCGAGCCTCATCGCGGCCGGCGCGCTGCGGGCCGACCCCGCGATGGGCTTCCCGACCGGCACCCCCGAGGGTCCCGGCACCGTCAGCTGGCACGGCCTCGGCCACCTGGCCGCGGGCGGCATCGGCTTCCTGTGCGTCATCGCGGCCACCTACGTGCTGGCCCGCCGCCAGCCGCGCGGCCTGGCGTGGTACTCGCGCATCTCCGGCACACTGTTCCTGGCCGGGTTCGCGGGAATCGCGTCGGGCAACAACGCGCCGGGGCTCACGCTCGGCTTCGTCGCCGCGGTGATCGTGATCATGACCTGGCTGGCCGTCGTCTCGGTGCGCCTGTACCGCTCCGTCCACTGCTGCTGATCCCCCGCACCACTCGCGGGACACGGGCCGATGTGTCCGGTGCTGACGCACCGGACACATCGGCCGTTGGTCATGCCGCCCGCCACCGCGGCTGCTTCTCACCCGCCTTCAGCGTGCACCGCATCTTCGTCCCCGCGGACGTGTAGCCGGTGGCGCCTTCCGGGGTGCAGAACGCGCCCGGATGCACGATCGGCCCTCCGCCGCCGCCGGCGGCGGGCGCGGTGGTTTTCGGCGCGGGCGGTTTCGTCGTGGTCTTGGTAGCCGCCGGGGTGGCCTGCTTCGTGGTCGCCGCGGTCGTCGGCACACGGGGCTGGGCGACCGTCGGAACGGCGCCGGCGACGGGCGGCGACGGTTGCGATGCCGGCGACGACGACAGCTCTGGTGACGGCGATGGTGACGGCGATGACGGTGACGGACTGGGCGAGTCCGTGGCGGACGGGGACGGGAGTTGGGCCACCGCCTGCCGTGGGGCGCCCTGCGCCGGCTCGGCACGGGGGCCGCAGCCGGTGAGGGCGAGCAGAGCGAGGACGGTGATCGAGAGGTGGCGGATGGTCACCGCCGGATCTTGCACCGGCACGAACCCGGAAGACGATCGGCGGACCAGGCAGCGTCACGCGCCGTTCGTCGTCCGGCTCGGTCGGCTGATCAGGCCAGGTCGACGGCCGGGTCGCGCGCTCACGACGCCGAAGCGGCGGCGCGCAGCACAAACCCGCCACCCTCGCGCCGGCCGACGCTCAGCAGGCAGCCCGCGGCGTCGAGGCGCTCGCGCAGGCCGTCGAGGCCATGACCGGCGCCGGTGGAGCCGTCACCGCTCGGACCGCGCCCGTCGTCACTGATCTCCACGGCGGCTCGGCCAAGGCGGATCCAGCAGTGCTTGGCGTCGCTGTGCCGCACGACGTTGGTGACACCCTCGCGGACCACCCAGGCGAACAACTCCTGCCACCGCGGGTCGACCTCCTCGCCGGTGACCGGCACGTCGGCCTCGATGCCGGCCGCGTCGAGCGCGCTGCGCGCCGAGGCGAGCTCGGTCCCCAGGGACATCTCGCGATACCCGGCCACCGCCGCGCGCACGTCGGCGAGCGCCTCGCGGACCAGCCGCTGGATGTCGGCGAGCTCGGCCTCGGCGCGTTCCGGGGCGAGCTGCACCAGCCGGCCCGCGAGCTCGCTCTTCACCGACACCACGGTGAGGGAGTGGCCGAGCAGGTCGTGCAGGTCGCGGGCGAACCGGTCGCGCTCCGCGGCGACGGCCAGCCGGGTGATCTCCTCGCGGGCCTCGGCGAGCTGCGCGTTGCGCTGCACCAAGCGGGTCACGCCCCACACCGCCAGCGCGGCGACCATGACCGCGAACGTGAGGCCGATGTCGCCGTCCCAGCCGGGCACCGCCCGCGGCAGCACGAACGCGCACGCCGTGCAGGCCAGCACGAAGCTCCACGCGCCCCGGGCGGGCAGGCTGAACACCGCCATGACCGCCATGTACACCAGGGACGTGAGGCCGGACTCGCCGACGATCACCGTCAGTACCGCGGCCAGTGCGGCCATCGCGCCGAGTCGCAGCACGGCCCGCGTCAGCGCCGGCGGCTCGGCGGTACGGCCGAAGTGCCGGCGGATGGAGAAGAAGCCGACCAGGTAGGTCGCGCAGAAGGCGAGCGCGGCGGCGAGCCCGGCGGCGCGCCGCAGCGGGTCGGGCTGGTGCCAGGCATGGACGATCGGGCCCGTCATGTAGAACAGCCAGACCGCCGACCAGCTCCAGAAGAGCCGGGAACGGCGGCCGGCCAGGACCTGCGACATGTCGAACACGGTACCGAGGCTCAGGCGCGGGCCGTGTCCACGCGGAACCGGCGCAGCGCGATGAGCGCGAACGCCAGGGTCCAGCCGGCCAGCACCGCGATCGCCTGACCGTCGACGTGGCCGTGGTCGAGCGGGCTGCGCGCGACCTCGCCGGTCCAGTAGGACGGGGTCAGCTTCGCGATGTACCGCAGCGTGTCGGGCATCAGGCTGACCGGGACCCAGAGCCCGCCGAACGCGGAGAGGGTAAGGGTGATCAGCGTGGAGACCTGCTGGACGCTGTCGGGCTTGGCGAGGTACCCGATGACGACACCGAGCGCCGCGAACGGCAGCGACGACAGCCACGCCCCGGCGAAGCACAGCACCCACTCGGCGGCGGTGAGCCGCACGTGCAGGCCGGCGGCGCCGACAATGAAGGTGACGGCCACCGGCAGCACGCCGACGAGCAGGGCCAGCAGCACCTTGTTCAGCACGTACGCGGCCGGGGACAAGGGCGTGAGCCGCAGGGTGCGGTTCCAGCCGAGGCCACGCTCGACGGCGATGGTGCCGCCGCTGGAGATCGCGGCCGTCATCGCGCCGAACAGCCCCATGCTGACCATCACGTACTTCTTCGCGTCGGCGTCGCCGCCGACGGAGACGCCGCCGATGATGAGCACGAGCAGGGCCGGCATCAGCGTCGAGAAGATCACGACGCGCTTGTTGCGGAACAGGCGGACGGCTTCCAGCCGCATGTACGTGGAGTTCACTGGATGCTCCCGGCAACGGTGAGGGCGATGAAGGCGTCTTCGAGGTTGCGGCTGGTGACCTCGATGTCGCGGGCGGGCGTGGCGGCCAGCAGCGCCCGCAGGGCCGCGTCGGAGTCGTCGCAGTGCAGCAGCACCATGTCACCGCGGGACTCGACCCGCTCGACGCCGGGCAGCGCGGCGAGGCCGGCCAGGTCGGCGCCGGGAATCGTGGCGCGGATGGTGCGGCCGGACACGGTGGCCTTGATCTGGGCGGAGGTACCGTCGGCGATGACCCGGCCGGAGCGCAGCAGCACGATGCGGTCGGCGTAGTCGTCGGCCTCCTCCAGGTAGTGCGTGGCGAAGAGGACCGTGCGCCCGCGGGCCGTCTCCTCGCGCATCGACGCCCAGAAGGCGCGCCGGGTCTCCACGTCCATGCCGGTCGTGGGCTCGTCGAGGACCAGCAGGTCCGGGTTGACCACGAGGGCCATCGCGAAGCGGATCCGCTGCTGCTGGCCGCCGGAGAGCCCGGCCACGCGCTGCTTGGCGAACTCGGTGACGCCGGCCCGCTCGAGCACCTCGCCGACCGGGCGCGGGTTGCGCTGCAGTCCGGCGGCCAGGCGTACCGTCTCCTCGGCGGTCAGGTCGGGCAGCAGCCCGCCGGACTGCATGAGGGCGCCGACCGTGCCGCGGGCGATGGCCTTCTCCGGTGTGTCGCCGTAGAGGCGCACCTCGCCGGTGTCGGGCCGCTGCAGGCCGAGCAGCATGTCGATGGTGGTCGACTTGCCCGCACCGTTCGGCCCGAGCAGCGCGACGACCTCACCCCGGCGGATCGTGAGGTCCAGGCCGTCCACGGCGGTCACCGGGCCGAACCGCTTCGCGAGCCCGGTGAGCTGGACTGCTTCGTTCGTCATACGAACAGCATGGCGGCCCATCGATCTTCGGCGGGCTGCGTCGCGTCACCCGCACCCCCGTGACAGATGTAATGCCGTACCGGATGTCAAGCGGCGGGACGACGGCCCCCGCGCAGCCGCCAGGCGACCGCGCCGCCGGCGAGCAGCACGACCACGGCCGCGCCGATGATCCACGGCGCGGCCGAGCTGCCGCCGTCGCCGCTCGTCCCGCCGGCCGCGGTCGCCGGGGTGGCCGTGGTCGGCGAGTCCGATGCCGTCGCCGCCGGTGCCGGGGACGACGTGGCGGCCGAGGACGGGGCCGCGGCGGCCGGGGCGAGGGTCAGCGTCGGCGCCGGGTTGTCCGGCTGCGTGCCCTGCTGCGGGATGTCGATCCACCGATCGACGCGGCCGTCGCTGTACGTCACCAGCGTCTTGAACGACAGCGTCGTGGTGTCGGCCGGCAGCTTGGCGACCTTCACCGCGTACTTCGCGCCCTGCTTCGCCGCCAGCGCCGGGCCGGCGACCGTGTACCCGTCCGCGGCCTGGGTCAGCGCCCAGCCCGCCGGGCCCGAGACGTACGCGACGTCGGCCGGGGCGATGCCGGCCGGCAGGGCGACGCGGACCGACACGATCGAGGCCTTCGAGGACTCGTTCTCCGCGTCGAACGTGATCGTCACGTCGGTCGCGCCCGCCTGCGCCTTGTCGGCCTTGACCCCGACGTGGGCGGAGGCGGGGCCGGCGGTGCACAGGACGACGGCCGCGGTCACGGCGAGGGCGCCCGACAGCGAGCCCAGAAAACGGCGAATCAGCACGAACGGTTCCTTCCGGAGACGGCGACAACCAGCGTAGACGGCGCGCGGGAAACACAGCGTCGGCACTGTGGGCGCGTCGCGGCCATCGGCTGGTTCTCCACCGTCCCCGAGGTCCGCCGCCGCCAACCGCATCGCCACCCTGGCGGCCGAGGGGCGCTGAGCTGCGGTCCCGGCCCCGGCGGAAGGCGCCGCGCCGGGTCGCCCGATCGATGGATCGGGCACCGAATCCGCTACGCGCAGTGACGACAGGCGGCACTATGACGGTGCCATCGTCCCCCATCGTTCGGAGCCAGAGGTCGATGCCGAGCCGGATGCGACGCGCGGCGGAGCGCACGCTGCGCCGGTACGCGCGCGAACATCTTGATACGGACACCGCCCGACGCGATGCATGCGGCGACGGCGGCCATGCGGCCGAGCCGCCGGCGCTGCTCGGCCCCGGCGGCGAACGCGTCGACCCGGCCGCGCTGCTCGACCGCCGCGGCGAGCGGCTGTGGCTGCTCACCGCGCCCGGTGCCGGCGGGCCGGGGCCGCTGCGGTGGCTGCTGCGGGCCGCGTGGGCGCGGGCCGCCGCCGACCCGGCCGTCGCGCAGCGACCGGTCCTCGTCGACCTGGCCCGCCTCGCGGCCGACGGGCCGGTGACCGCCGCGGCGGTGCTGCGGGCCGTCACCGGGGCGGCCACCGAGCACGGGTACCTGGTCCTGGTCGCCGGCCTCGACGACGTCGGCGGCGCGGTCCGGGCGGCCGTGGCCGGGCTGCCCGGACCGCTCGCCCGCACCGCACCGGCGTCGACGATCGTCACGTTCTCCCACGCCGAGCCGGTGCCCGGTTTTCACATTCCGGCGGTGGTACTCCCGGATGCCCCGCCACGCCGCGACTCCCACGTGGACGACGGGATCTGGGAGGGGCTCGCCGGCCGCCTGCGCGACCAGCCGCCCTGGCCCGCGGGGCTGGTCGCCGACGCGGTGGCCGCCTGCGCCGCCGCAACGGAGCCGCTGCGCTGGCGGATCATCGACGACCTCACCACGCTCGCCGACCGCCGGCTGCTGTTCCGCGCCGCCCTCGCCGCCGGCGCGTGCGACGACGACGGCGTGCACCGCGCCGCGCGCAGCGAGATCGAGTCCCTCGCCGGTACCGCACCCGCCGCCCGCGACGCGCGCTGGCTGTCCCGCCTGTTGACCCTGCTGCCGGTGCTGGATTCCGGCGCGCCCGCCCCGTCGCCCGCCCCCCACGGCTGGGGCGGGGCGCACGGGTTGCCCGCTGCCCGATCGGTACTGCTGCGGATGGCGGCGACCGGGCGGCCCGGTTCGGCGCCGCTCACCCTCCTCGCGCGGCGCGATCCGGCGGCGGCGATCGCGGTCGCCGAGGAGTCCGGGAGTCCGCTCGCCCTCGACGCGGTGGCCGGGGCCGCGGACGAGCCGGCCGTGGCCCGCGCCGTGCTGGGCCGCTGCGGGGCGGTGCCCGGGTGGGAGCCCGCACTGGTGTACCGGGCCCAGCTCGACCGCGCGGTGGCCGCCGCCCTGCTCGCCGAGCGCGACCGCGGCGCCGGGCCGGTCGCCGCGGGCCGGTGGCGGGGGTTCGCCATGACGCGGGGGACGGCGTACGGCCGGCTGCTCGACGACGTCCTCGCCCGCCCGTGGGCCTGGCCGCCGCACGCCGCGCCGCTGCTGTTCACCCTCGCCCAGGTGCGACCACCGGCGTCGGCGGCGCCGATCGCCGTCGCGGCGCTACCGTGGGCCGCGACCGGGGCCGTGGCCGCGACGCTGGCGGTGCTCACGTGCGCGCGCCTGGCCGGCGGGCACATCGGGCCGCCGGTCGCCACCCTCGCGGTCCTCGCCGGCCTCGCGGTCGCGGGCGCCCTGCTCGTGCGACGGCTGCACCAATGGCGAGCCGGCGTGGCCGCCGTCACGGGTATGTCCATCGGCACGTCCGCCTCGGCCGGCGCAGCCGCTTCCTCCGGCGCGGACACATCCACCGACGCCGCATCCGCCGGCACGGCCACTTCCGGCCGCCCGGACACAGCCACCGACACCCCCACGACCACCGGCAGCACCGCATCCACCGGCGCCACCACCTCCGGCCACCCGGACACAGCCACCGACACCACCGCATCCACTGGCACGACCGCATCCACCAGCGCCACCACCTCCGGCCACCCGGACACAGCCACCGACACCACCGCATCCACTGGCACGACCGCATCCACCTGCACCACCACCACCTCCGTCGGCACCACCACTTCCGGCCGCCCGGACACAGCCACCGGAACCACAGCTACCGCCGGCACCGCCCCGGCCGCCGGGGCTACCGCTTCCGCCGGCGGGGCCACCGCCGTCGTTGCCGTCGGTGGGAGGGTGTCCGCCGGGGGCGGTGTGCCCGTGCCGGTGCGCCGGGAGAGCGTGCTCGCCGCGGTGCTCGGTGTCGGGCCGGCCGTGATGGGCATCGCGCCCCGCGCCGGCGCGCTGGCCGAGCCGCTGCGGCGGGCCTGCATCCGAGCTGGGGTGCCGGAGGCCGAGATCCTCCACCTGCTGGGCGCCCTCGCCGCGCGGCGGGCACGGCTCGGTGGTGCGGTGGCTCCCGCCGTACCGGAGCAGGCTTCTCGGCGGGACGAACGCGAGCGTAGCGGCGGCTGAGCGCGCTGTGTCCATTGCTCGAACACGGCGCGCGGCGCGATCCCCCCGGTGCCGTCAATTGGGCGCTCGGCATCGCGAGAAGCCGAGTTCGGGAGGCGCAGCCCGTGCCTGCGATCCGCGTCGCCCGATCATCATGTTCGCCGTGATCACGGAGTAAAAATGTACGAAAACCAGCACGTTCGCTCCGTGATCACGAAGAACCCCGTGCGCTGTGGGCGCCGGACGCATGACCACGCAGACTTTGCTCGGCCGACGGCCGCTGCCAGCTTCCGATGCCGACATGCGCCGGGAGTTCCCGCACCTGCCGCTCGACACGGTGCCGGGCCGCCGCCCGGAACGTTGGGTCAACGTGTTCATCAAGGAGACCTACATCCACTGCGCCAAGCACATACCCCGGCTGCGGAGGGTGACCGCCGAGGAGCGCGCGTGGGGTACCGACGACACGCGCCGCAAGGGGGTGACTTCTTCGCGGCCGCGGCCGATCTTGCGGGTACCGTTAGGCGATGAACAGCTTCTTCGACAAGGTCAAGGATCTCGCCAACCAGCACGACGACAAAATCGACCAGGCCCTGGACAAAGCCGGCGAGCTTGCCGACGATCGCACTGGCGGCAAATACACCGAGCAGATCCAGAAGGGTGTCGACGCGGCCAAGGAGCACACCGGCGAAGGCGACACCACCAAGAACTGACCGAAGTCCCACCGCGCCCGGCACTCCCGGGCGCGGCCCGACCGGACGATCCTGCCGGCCGCCGCGACCGCTGAGTTCAGGCCGGACGCCGCCGGGCCGGCGCTGCCGCAGGCCGTGCGTCCCGCGTGGCACCCCGGGGAGCCGCGCCTCGACGACTCGCTCGCGCGCGCCCGCGCTCGACCCGGCGGTGGCCCCGCGCGACCTGGTGGAGCTGTGCGGGTTCGGCTTCGTCGCCGGCCAGGACGCCGAGACGCACGAGCCCGCAGGCCGCTGCCGGCGCTGCCGTGCTTCCTCGCCGAAGCGGAGCTGTTGCAGGGCCTGTTCCAGGGCCGCCACCGCGACACGGCGGTCAGCGCCGCCGAGGGCCGGACCCGGCCGCGCCCGCCGCAGGAGCCACGGATCGCACGTCGGCGGCGCAGGGGCGGTCCCACAAAAAAGCGCACCCGAAGCTCAGCGTCACGGCCCGTGGCGACCTCGCCTCGCCGGGTGACGATGACAACGGTATCCCGTCGACACGAGTGACGAACACGCGATATTCTTGACTCAATCCAGAAAAGTGGGCGAGACTCTCACCCGTGCGCACTACCCTCCGTGCCTGTGGGCCGAGGTGAGGTGCGCCCACGTCGTCTACCGGGGCTTGTGCCCCTCCCCGGCCACCGGCCGGCCGATCGCTGCATCCGACTGCGAGCCATAGGAGAGCAACGTGGCAAGTGAGAACAACGGCGTCATCTCGGGCGAAGCTCCCGTCCGCCCGCCCCGCTTCAACCGGGACTGGTGGCCGAACCAGTTGGACGTGAGCGTGCTGCACCAGAACCCGCCCGCGGGCGACCCTCTGGGCGCGGACTTCGACTATGCCGAGGAGTTCAAGTCCCTCGACCTCGCCGCCGTCAAGGCCGACATCAACACGGTGATGACGACGTCGCAGGACTGGTGGCCCGCCGACTACGGCCACTACGGCCCGCTGTTCATCCGGATGGCCTGGCACAGCGCGGGCACCTACCGCATCACCGACGGCCGCGGCGGCGCGGGCTCCGGCGACCAGCGCTTCGCGCCCCTGAACAGCTGGCCGGACAACGCGAGCCTGGACAAGGCGCGGCGGCTGCTGTGGCCGGTCAAGAAGAAGTACGGCCAGAAGATCTCCTGGGCCGACCTGCTGGTCCTGGCCGGCAACGTCGCGCTGGAGTCGATGGGCTTCAAGACGTTCGGCTTCGCCGGCGGGCGCGCGGACGTCTGGGAGCCCGAGCAGATCAACTGGGGCAACGAGGAGACCTGGCTCGGTGACGAGCGCTACAGCGGCGACCGCGAGCTCACCAAGCCGCTCGCCGCTGTGCAGATGGGCCTCATCTACGTCAACCCGCAGGGGCCGAACGGCAACCCGGACGCGCTGGCCGCGGCCCGGGACATCCGGGAGACCTTCCGCCGCATGGCGATGAACGACGAGGAGACCGTCGCGCTCATCGCCGGCGGGCACACGTTCGGCAAGGCCCACGGCGCCGCCCCCGACACCAACGTCGGCCCCGAGCCCGAGGCCGCCCCGCTTCAGGAGCAGGGCCTGGGCTGGAAGAACGCCCACGGCTCCGGCAAGGGCGGCGACACCATCACCAGCGGCCTCGAGGGCGCGTGGACGCCCACCCCGACCGCCTGGGACAACAGCTTCTTCGAGACGCTGTTCAGCTTCGAGTGGGAGCAGACGACCAGCCCGGCCGGCGCGACGCAGTGGACCCCGACGGACGCGGCCGCGGCCGACCTGGTGCCCGACGCGCACGACCCGGCGAAGCGCCACGCGCCGATGATGCTCACCACCGACCTCGCGCTGCGCGTGGACCCGATCTACGAGCAGATCTCGCGCCGGTTCTACGAGAACCCGCAGGAGTTCGCCGACGCGTTCGCCAAGGCGTGGTTCAAGCTCACGCACCGCGACCTGGGGCCGGTCGCGCGGTACCTCGGCCCGGAGGTCCCGGCCGAGCCGCAGCTGTGGCAGGACCCGGTCCCGGCGGTCACGCACGAGCTGATCGGGGCCGAGGACGTCGCCGCGCTCAAGGCCACGATCCTCGCGTCCGGCCTGTCGGTCTCCGAGCTGGTCGCGACCGCCTGGGCGTCGGCGTCGACGTTCCGCGGCACGGACAAGCGCGGCGGGGCCAACGGGGCGCGCATCCGCCTCGCGCCGCAGCGGGAGTGGGAGGTCAACGACCCGACGCAGCTGGCGCGGGTGCTGGGCACCCTGGAGCGGATCCAGCAGGAGTTCAACGCCGGTGGCAAGCAGGTCTCGCTCGCCGACCTGATCGTCCTGGCCGGTTCCGCGGCCGTCGAGCAGGCCGCGCAGGCCGGCGGCGTCGACGTCGAGGTCCCCTTCACACCGGGCCGCACCGACGCGTCGCAGGAGCAGACCGACGTGGAGTCCTTCGCCGTGCTGGAGCCCACGCACGACGGGTTCCGCAACTACCTCGGCAAGGGCCACGCCCGACCGGCCGAGCAGCTGCTCGTCGACCGGGCCCACCTGCTGACGCTGAGCGCCCCCGAGGCGACGGTGCTGGTGGGCGGCCTGCGGGTGCTCGGCGCGAACTCCGGGCAGTCGCAGGCCGGCGTGTTCACCGCCCGGCCGGGCGTGCTGAGCAACGACTTCTTCGTCAACCTGCTCGAGTTCGGCACCACGTGGACGCCGACCTCCGACGAGGAGGAGACGTTCGAGGGCCGCGACGCGGCCACGGGCGAGCTGAAGTGGACGGCCACCCGAGCCGACCTGGTGTTCGGCTCCAACTCCGTGCTGCGCGCGCTGGCCGAGGTCTACGCCAGCGACGACGCGAAGGAGAAGTTCGTGCGTGACTTCGTCGCCGTCTGGACCAAGGTCGTGGAGCTCGACCGGTTCGACGTCGCCTGAGTCGCCCGATCCGAACGCACGGGGCGCCGGGGGGGGGGGCCCCCCCCCCGGGCCCGCCCGCCCCCCGGGTTTT
>NZ_JBEPDB010000145.1:0-10622 GCF_040300025.1 Dactylosporangium sp. NPDC000555
GGCGCCGGCGGCGCAGGGCCACCACCAGGCCGGCGCCGCCCGCGATCAGCGCGGCGCCCGTGCCCACCATCGGCAGCGTGTTGGAGGAGCCGGTGACGGGCAGGCCCGGCGCGGAGGATGACGCCGACGGAATCGGGGTCGGGGTCCGCGACGACGGTGGGGCCGTCGTGGGCGTCGTAGGAGTCGCAGGCGTCGTGGGCGGCTGGCTGGGCTTGCAGTCCCCGCTCAGGTGCACCTTGCGGCTCGTGAAGGTGTGCGGTTTGCCGTTCTCCGGCCACGTCGTTTCGGGGCTGTCCTGCCACAGGCCGTCGACGCTGAGCACCAGGTCGACCGGCTTCTGGGTGCTGTAGGTGGTCTGGAAGCTGTCCTTGCCGTGGGCGCCCAGCGAGATGTCCGCGTGGGTTTCGTCGCCGGGCAGGATCTTGATGTTGGACAGCTTGACCGGGGTGCCGAAGTCGTTTTGGACCGTCCAGGTGATCACGTACTTGCCATCGTCGCCACACTTCGCGACGCCCGCCGGACCGGCGCTGTGCGCGCTGGCGGTGGTAGCGAAGAGGGTCGATAGGCTGACGGCGGCCACGGCGGCGAATGTGCCGGCCGCGACCCTCCTGAACAGCATGTTCTTCACGTCGTCTCCTGCGGGGGTAGAACTTAGCGACGACACAACATAGTGCGGATCGCCAGGTGTGCAACAGCCACAACGACGGGAAATTCAGCGACTGATGCGTATATGACCGAATCATCCGAAAAAATAATGAAGATCAATGCTTATTCGGTCACGTATCGCAGTGACAACGTCACCGACGAGTTCCGTTCGGGGCGCGCCGCCGAGGTGCCGAGATAGGGTCGCGCCGGTGGAGACGCCGCAGATCCTTCAGCTCGCGTCGCTGCTGACGCTGCCGCAGCTGCAGGCGGCCGAGGTCTTGTCGCTGCGCGCGGCGGGCACCCGGCGCCGGGATCTGGCCCAGGCGCTCGGGGTCGCCGAGGACGACGCCCGGCTCGCCGCGGCGCTGCACGCGCTGTTCGAGTCGGGGCTCGCCTGGCCCGACCCGGACGACGACGCGTGGATCCGCACCGTCGCGCTGCACGAGGTGATCGCCAACAGCTACGGGTTCGGCCGGGCCGCGGAGCACGAGCTGCGGTACCTGCCCCTGGAGCAGTTGCGGCGGATCGCCTTCGAGCTCGGCGCGCCGGTCGGGCGGGACCACCGGCGGCTGCTCGAGGTGATCGGCGCGGCGCTCGCCGATCCGGACGTCGTGCGCGAGCAGTTCCGGGCGGCGCCGCGGGTGGCCCAGGACATTTTGCTCGACCTGGCGGTGGGCGAGCCGTACTACTCGGATCCGCACGCGCTGATGGCGCTGCGCAACAGCCGCCGCGCCTCGCCGCTGCGGTGGGCCGTCGAGCATGGTCTGCTCGTCTTCAACGCCTACTACGGCGCCGCGATCTCGATGCCCAGCGAGGTCGGCGCGGCGCTGCGCCCCGGCTTCCGGGCCGGCTTCGACCCTTCCCCGCCCTCCCCGCCGTCGGTGACGGTCAGCGCCGAGATGGTCGAGCACGAGGGCGCGGCCGCCGCCCGGGCCGCGCTGGCGTCCGTGACCACGCTGCTCGAGGAGTGCGGGCGCGCCCCGGTGCCGATCCTCAAGTCGGGCGGCATCGGCCTGCGCGAGGTACGCAAGCTGGCCCGGCTGCTCGGCACCGACGAGGAGGGGGTGCGCTTCTGGCTGACCGTCGCGGGCATGAACGGCCTGATCGGCATCGCCGGCGACCGCGTGGCGCCGTCGGCCGAGTTCGACGACTGGCTCAGGCTCGAGCCCGCCGAGCAGTTCGGCCGGCTCGTCGACGGCTGGTTCCAGATGCCGGCCGCGCCCCTGCTGCTCGACGGCCGCCCCGCCCTCGTCGGCGGCGAGCACGACGGCGCCGGCGCGCTGCTGCGCGTGACGCTCGCCGCGGTGCTCGCCTCGCTGCGCGCCGGCCGCGGCGCGGCCGGCGTCGAGGGCCTCGCGGCGATGCTGGCCTACCTCCGGCCGCTGGTGGCCGGCGACGCCGAAGAGGTCGTACCCATGGTGGAGGCGCTCTGGCGCGAGTACGAGCTCATGGGCGTGGGCGCCCACCGCGCCCCGACCGCCCTGTGCCACGCCCTGGCCACGGGCGACGCCGACCGGCTCGCCGAGGCGCTGCGCGCGTTCCTGCCCGCGGCCGAGGAGACGGTACTGCTGCAGAGCGACCTGACGGCCGTGGCGACCGGCACCCCGTCGGCCGCGCTGGGCGCCCTGCTCGACCTGGCCGCCGACCGCGAGTCGCGCGGCGGCGGTCACACGTGGCGGTTCACGGAGTCCTCGGTACGCCGGGCCTTCGACGCCGGCATCACCGCCGACGAGCTGACGACCCGGATCCTGGCCGCGGCCGCGGGCGGGCGGGTCCCGCAGCCGCTGGAGTACCTGATCGCGGACCTGGGCCGCAGGCACGGCAACGTGCGGGTCCGGACGGTCGGCTGCGTCCTGCGCAGCGACGACACGGCCCTGCTGGGCGAGATCCGGCTGGTGAAGAGCCTGGCCCGCCTGGAGCTGACGGAGCTGGCCCCGACGGTGCTGTCCAGCGTCCTGCCGGCGGCGGAGACCCTGGCCGCCCTGCGCGCCGCCGGCTACGTCCCGGCCGCCGAGAACCCGGACGGCACGCTCGCGTTCGAGCGCCCGACCCGCCACCGCGCCGCCACCCCGCCGCCCGACCGCTAGACGACCACCCGGCATATCGCTTTCCATCGTCGGGCGGCGATGCCAAGATTGACGGAGGGCCATGATCCGGGGTGCGCGGCCGACTGGGGCTCGGCGCGCGGGGGTGGGCCAAGACCGTTGGAGGTTACGCCGTGCGCCTGGTCCGCCTGTTGCTCGCCTGCTCGGTCCTGATGACCGGGCTGCTCGTCGGATGCGGCCGCGGCGACGGGGCCGGCTCCAACTCCGGCTCCACCTCCAGCGCTGCCGCCCAGCTCGCTGTCACGGAGCGGACGCTGCAGGTCGCCAACGGCGCCGACCGGCCGTTGCCCACGCTGCTTGTCCACCCCACGACGGCGGGCCGCTTCCCGGTCGTGGTGTTCAGCCACGGATACACCCGCCGCCCGGAGGACTATCTGCGGCTGTTCCGCATCTGGGCGGCGGCCGGCTTCATCGTCGCCGCACCGACGTTTCCGCACTCCGCTCGCGGCTCGAAATCGCTCGACGACAACGACATCGTCAATCAGCCGGGCGACAACGCGGCCGTCCTGACGGCCGTGCTGGCCCTCGACACCACCCAGGGTGATCCGCTGCAGGGCCGCATCGACAGCGGTGCCGTCGCCGCGGCAGGGCATTCGCTGGGCGGCATGACGACCGTCGGCATGTTCACGAAGCACCGCGACGACCGGCTCAAGGCGGGCATCGTGCTCGCCGGCGGCCAGTGGCCGTTCGGCGTGGGCTACTCGGGCAGCCCGGCGCCGATCCTGTTCGTCCACGGGCGCCTGGACAGCGTCGTCAAATTCGAGGGCAGCACCGAGGCGTACGAGCCGCTCGCCTGGCCCAAGGCGCTGCTGGACCTGCCGGACGGCGACCATCTGGCGCCCTACCTCGGGCCGAATCGCGACTTCGACGCGGTGGCCGCGGTGACGGCTGACTTCCTGCGCTGGGCGCTGCTGGGCGATCGGCCGGCCCGCGAGCGGATGGCCGGTGACGCGGGCGGTCGAGGGAAGGTGGAGGACCGCTTGTAACGGGTCAGGTGCGCGACCGGGCGAGGCGTGCCGGTCAGCGCAGGTGGCGGTCCAGGAAGTCGATGACGGCCTTGGTCAGGGCGAGGCGGTGGTCGGAGAACACGTGGTCCGTCGGAAACGTCACGTGCTCGAACCCTTCCGACGCGCCGTAGGCCTCGACGACCGGTGCGTGGTGCAGCGGTGGTGGCGTCACCGTGTCGTTGCCGGCCGCCACGAGCAGCACCGGGCGGCCGGCGAGCGCGTCGGCCAGGCCGGCCAGCCGCCACGCCGGGCCCGCCGCGCGCATCTCGTCGAACAGCGCGTCCGCGCTGGTGCCGCGCAACGGGAAGAGGTCCGAACCGAACATCGCGTGGGCTTTTCGCAGTACCGTATCCGGGGCCTGGGCCACGGCGCCGAAGTTGAAGGGGGCCAGCGCCGCCACCGCGCGGACGGAAGGGTCGGCGGCGGTGGTCATCAGGGCGGCGAACCCGCCGAGGCTGTGGCCGACCAGCGCCACGCGCCCCGGGTCCAGCGAATGCTCCGCGGCGAGGGAGCGCACGCCGGGGACCGCGCTGGCCGCGTCGGCCAGGACGTTGCCCCACGAGAACGTGCCGCCGACGCCCCACGATCCGCGGTAGTGGAAGACCAGCGCGGCATAGCCGGCCCGGCGCAGCGCCTGCGCCAGGTCGAAGTTGCGCTCGTTGCCGGGGAAGCCGTGCAGCAGCACGGCGATCGGGTGAGGGCCGGGGCCGGCCGGCACGTGCAGCACGTTGAGAAGGGGGATACCGGCGCTGTCCAGCCGCACCTCCGGGGTGTGGGCCGCCGGGCGCAGTGCGGGATCCGGGTCGTGCATCCAGCGTTCGGTCACCCCGCGATCATCCCAGGCTTGGATACACACTTCGCCCACCACGGGGCCGCGATCCGGTCAACTGTCGCCGATGTCTCGTTTCTGGTATCTGCGTAGGCTGGTCGGGGCGATCCCCGACTCGGCCGCGAGGGCGCTCCACGGCGCCCCCTCGGCCCGCCGCGCGGCCACGAACGCGCCGATCGAGGCGAAGCCGAGCGCCCGCGCGGCGGACCGCCCGCGTGCCTCGGCGGCGTGCCGCATCGCCGCGTGCGCGGCCGGCTCGATGCCGTGGTGGCGCAGTGCGGCGAGCACCGTCCAGCGCGACACCCCGGCCTCCAGCGCGATCGCCGCGACGGTGCGATGCTGCTCGATGTGCACGGCCCGCAGATACGCGCCGACGCCGGCGTGGCCGAGCGCCCGCGCGACAGGCCCGAGCCGTGCCTCGCCCGGCGCCGGCCGTTGCGTCACCGGGGCGTGCCGGCACACCCAGTCCTTGTGCAGCCCCGCCTCGCGGCTGATCGCGGCCATGCTCAGGCCGGCCCGCACGCGCGCGGCCAGATACTCCTCGAACGTCGCGAACCCGAACCGCGCGGCCACCTCGGTCGCGATCCGCTCCCGGTGCCGCTCGCCGCGGCGCCGGTTACCCTCGGCGCGGCGCCGGTTACCCTCGGCGCGGGCGGCCGGGTCGACGCCGGCCAGGGCGGCGAGCGTCTTCGCGCGGCGCTCGGCCGGGTGCGGGCGGCCTTGGGCGGCGCGCGCGGCGGCCTCGGTCAGCGCACCGTTGCCGGCCCGCTCCCGCGCCGCGAGCCGCGCACCCACGATGGCCGGCTCGGCATGGCGGGCGCCCAGTGCCTCCGAGCGCCGCTTGCTGGTCGCGGGGCCGCTGAGCGGGTTGCCGAGCTCGAGGCCGAAGGCGGCGATGTAGGCGGTCTTGGTCCAGCCGTGGTACCGCAGATGGCTCGCCACCGACAGGAACCACCTCCCGCACAGGTGGCAGCACACCCGGTCATCCTCGGCGAGCAGGACCCCGACGGGGGCGTAATGCGGCGTGCCGTCGGCGAGCCGCCCCACCACCTGCGCCATCCCGGCCTCCCCGCGGATCGGTAGTCACAGTGAGACTACCGATCGACCGTGTGCCGTGGAAGGGGCGGGCATAGGCTCTGGATCATGATCGTCCCTCCCGCGACCCCGTCGCTGTCGCTCGCCGAGTGGATCGTGCTGACCCTCGTCGACGAGGCGCCGGCGCACGGCTTCGCGATCTCGGCGCTGACCGCGGAGGACGGCGACATCGGGCGGGTCTGGCACGTGCCGAGGCCGATCGTGTACCGCGCGGCGGACCGCCTCACCACCGCCGGGCTGCTGGTGGTGGCGGAGACGCAGGCGGGCCACCGCGGCCCGCAGCGCTCGATCTTGACCGTCACGCCCGAGGGTGCCGGGGCGGTGGCCGGATGGCTGAACCGGCCCGTCCGGCACGTGCGCGAGCTGCGTTCGGAGTTTCTGGTCAAGCTGGCGCTGCTGACGCGGCGCGGGCGGCCGGTGGGCGACCTGGCCGCCGCCCAGCGCGCGGTGATCGCCCCGCTGGAGCCGGCCCTGGCCCGCCGCCGCGACGAGGCGGCCGGCTTCGCCGCGATCCTGGCCGCGTGGCGGCACGAGAACGCCCGTGCCGCCCTGAACTTCCTCGACGGCCTGTAGCTAATCGGCCAGGTAACGCTCCACGGAAGCGACCTTCTCGTCGAGCCGGCCGGCCGCGCCCTCGCGCCAGTCGACCTTGATCACGGTACTGGTGCGGGGTGCCCTGGCCTGGACCACCGACACGGCGGCCTGGACCACGGCCATGACCTCCTCCCACGTCTCACCCTCGACGGTGGTGAACATGGCGTCGGTGCGGTTCGGCAGCCCCGACTCCCGCACCACGCGGACCGCCTCGGCGACGAGGGCCCCGACATCCTCGCCGGTGCCCAGGGGCGTGACACTGAACGCGACAAGTACAGACATGCCGCGAACGCTAACCTCTTCAACGTGCGAGTGCTGATCACCAACGACGACGGCATCGCCGCGCCCGGCCTCCGCGCGCTGGCCCGGTCCGCCCGCGACCACGGCCACGACGTGGTCGTCGCCGCCCCGCACCGCGAGGCCAGCGGCTCGGGCACCGCGCTGACCGCGGTCACCGACGCCGGCCGCCTGCTGCTGGAGGCGGTCGAGCTCGACGGCCTGCCCGGCGTGCCCGCCTACTCGGTGGCGGCGTCGCCCGCGTACATCGCCGTGCTGGCCGCGATCGGCGCCTTCGGCCCCGCCCCCGACGCGCTGCTGTCCGGCATCAACCGCGGCGCGAACGCCGGCCACGCGATCCTGCACTCGGGCACCGTCGGCGCCGCCCTGGCCGCCGCGAACGAGGGCCTGCGCGCGCTGGCGGTCTCGCTGGACATCTTCACCGCCCTGTCCACGACGGGCGCCGACAGCGACGCCGCCCTCTCCGCGTCCGGCAACCCGGCCGACGACGCGCTGCACTGGGACAGCGCCGGCACCCTGGCCGCGCGCCTGCTGCCGTGGCTCTCGCAGGCCCCGCCCGGCACGGTGCTCAACCTCAACGTCCCGGACCGCCCGCTGCCGCGAATCCCGGGCGTACGCCGCGCGACGCCGGCCCCGTTCGGGCAGGTCCAGATGACGCTGGCCGAGGCCGGCCACGACTTCGCGCGCATCACGGTCGCGGTGCGCGAGGACGAGCACCCGCCCGGCACCGACCTGGCCCTGCTGGCCGAGGGTTACGCCACCCTGACCGCGATCCGCCCACTCACCGAGGACCCGTCCGTCACACCCCCGACCGACTGACGCACCGGGCGTACGAGACCGGTCTCGTACGCCCGGGCGTGTCGGCGGATCAGCCGGTGAAGCGGGAGTACACCTGGAACTCCCACAGCGAGTAGCCGTACTGGGTGGCGCGCTGGGTGCCGTACATGCGGATGTAGCGGCCGTTGCCGGAGACGTCGAGGGTCTGTACGCCGCCGGTGCTCGTCGTGGTGTTGTAGATCGTGGTCCAGGTCGTGCCGTCGGTGGACGTCTGCACCTGGAAGGCCTTGGCATAGGCGGCCTCCCAGTTGAGCACGACCCGGCAGACGTTCTGCGTCGCGCCGAGGTCGATGGTGATCCACTGCGGGTCGCTGAAGCCGCTGGACCAGCGGGTGCCGGTGTTGCCGTCGACCGCGCCCGCCGGCGGGAACGCGGCGTTCTGCTGCGACGAGGCGGTCGCCGGGCGGCCCAGCGCCGCGTTGGCGGTGCCGCAGGTGGGGCCCTGGCCCGGGTTGACCGTCCAGGTGAAGGCGGCGCTCCCGGCCGCGCCGGTGGTGTCGGTCGCGGTGACGGTCACCGCGTACGTGCCGGGCGCGTTCGGGCCGCCGCTGATCACGCCGGTGGACGGGTTGATCGACAGGCCCGGCGGCAGACCGGTGGCGGCGTAGGTGAGCGTCTGACCGGCCGCCGAGTCGGTGGCGGTGATCGGGAGGTTGACCGCGTTGCCGACGGCGTTGGTCCGGTTGCCGGGGTTGGCGACGGTCACGGTGTTGCCGGGGGCGCTGCCGTCCGGCGTCGTCCACTGCTGCTGCGCCGAGCCGTTGCAGGTCTCGATGACCAGTCGCGCGGTGGTGTTGCCGCCCGGGTCGGACAGGCATAGCCCGGAGTTGGGGTTCACGAGCGTGCCGTTGGCCTGGCGCGTCCACACCTGCGCATTGCTCGCGTTGCAGGGATACCAGTCCACGTTGGTACCGCTGGTTTTCCCCGCCGACACGACGTCGAGGCAGCCGCCCTGCACCCTGATGGTGTTGTCGGAGTACGTCGTCCACCGCTGACCGGCGCTGCCGTTGCAGGCCGCGACGCCCATCGGGTTGCCCGCGACGTTCAGCGAGTTCTGGTTGGTCAGGCACAGTCCGTTGACGCCCTTCACCTGACCGGTCGCGGTCGGCGTGGCCGTGGGCGTGGAGTTGCCGCCCTGCTCGTAGACGGCCACGTACGCCACGCTCATCGAGCCGCCGGACGTGGTGGCCGCGGTCGGGGTCGTGGAGCCGGCGATGCCGTCCGGGTAGTTCCCGCCGATCGCGAGGTCGAAGATGATGAAGAAGCCGTGGTCGATCGCCTGCTGCCAGGCCGCGGTGCCGACCTGTGCCTGGGTGATCGTGCTCTCCACCACGCCGTCCATGAGGAACTGCAGCGACTCGGCGCTGGTGTTCGTGCGGTCGACGATGACGGAGTAGGTGTGGTATCCCGTCTGGCAGGTGGACCCGGCCGCCGGGCAGGGGATCAGCCCGTGTCCCTGGCTGCCGGCCCCGTGGTGCAGCGTCTGCGAGGCCTTGTCGAGGGCGTTGACGTTCTCCATCATGTCGATCTCGCCGGACTGCGGCCAGCCGCCGCCGACGCGCATCGGCGCGCCGAGGGCCCAGAAGGCGGGCCAGTAGCCCAGCCCGTTTGCCGGGTTCGGCTGGCGGATCGACGCCGTCATCTGCAGCTTGCCGCCCGGGGGCGCCTGGAAGTCCGACCGGGTGCTCTCGATGCGGCCCGACGTCCAGGTGCCGCCGCTGTTGATGGCCTTGAGCACCAGGTGGCCGCTGCCGTCGAGGTACACGTTCTGCGTCGAGTTGGTGGTGTGCTCCTTCTCGCCGGTACCGAAGCCGGTGCCGATGTCGTAGAACCAGTTGTCCGACGACGGCGGGGCGCCGGCGGCGCCGGCGAAGTCGTCGCCGAAGACGGTGGTCCAGCCGGGCGGGGCCGGCGGTACCGTCTCGGCGAGGGCGGCCGGGGCGGCGACCGTCACGGCGGATGCGACGCCGACCAGGCACCCGGCGATCAGGGTGAGCGCGGACAGAGATTTAGCGGTGGACACGATGCCTCACCTTCAGCGCTTTTTGCGACACTTGGCGGAGTGTTCGGTTAAGAGAGCGCTCTCTCATCGATGGTCGACACTGCGTCGCGCCTGTGTCAAGACGTTGCCATCGCCTTGCCATAGGCTCGTTTCGTGACCGGACCCTTCGTGCTGGCGGGCCGCACGGCCGGCGAGATCTCCGCCGCCGTGGAGGCCGGCGTGCGCTGCGGCGCGCTGCCCGCCGGCGCCGCGCTGCCGCCGATCCGCGCGGCCGCCGCGCAGCTCGGGGTCAGCCCCGCCACGGTCGCCGCCGCGTACCAGGCGCTGCGGCAGCGGGGGATCGCGGAGTCCGCTGGCCGGCACGGCACCCGCGTCCGCCCGCGCCCCGCGGTCGCCTCCGCCCGCGGCCAGTTCCGCCTGGAGGTGCCGGAAGGCGCGCTCGACCTCGCCTCCGGCGGCCCCGACCCGCGGCTACTGCCCGACCTCGGCCCCGCCCTGGCCCGGGCCGCAGCCGAGGTCGTGCCCACCGGCTACGCGACCGGCGCCGGCCACCCGCCGCTGCGCTCCGCCGCCCGGGAGATCCTGACCCGCGATGGCGTCGACGCGACCGAGCTGGCCGTCGTCGGCGGCGCGCTGGACGGCATCGAGCGGCTCCTGGGCGCGCACCTGCTGCCCGGCGACCGGGTCGCGGTCGAGGACCCGGGCTGGGCCAACCTGCTCGACCTGGTGGCCGCGCTGGGCCTGCGCCCGGTGCCGGTCCCCGTCGACGAGTCCGGCCCCGACCCGCAGCGCCTGGCCGACGCCTTGCGCGCGGGCGCCCGCGCCGCGGTGGTGACCAGCCGCGCCAACAACCCCACCGGCGCGAGCGTCACCGCCGCGCGCGCCGCCGACCTGCGCGCCGTGCTGGCCGCCCGCCCTGACGTCCTGGTCATCGAGGACGACCACGCCGCCGAGCTCTCCGTCGAGCCCCTGCACCCCCTGGCCGGCGCCACGGAGGCGTGGGGCTTCGTCCGTTCGGTGAGCAAGCCGTACGGCCCGGACCTGCGCCTGGCCGTGCTCGCCGGCGACGCCACGAGCATCGGCCGCGTGACCGGCCGCCAGCGCCTCGGTACCGGCTGGGTCTCCACCGTCCTGCAGCGCGTCGTGGCCGCCCTGTGGTCCGACCCGGCGGCGGCCGAGACGGTCGCCGCCGCCCGCGCCGAGTACGAGGC
>NZ_JBEPDB010000146.1:0-10379 GCF_040300025.1 Dactylosporangium sp. NPDC000555
GAACCCAACATCGCCCGCGCCACCAGACGCGCCAACCGCCGCACCCACGACCTGATCAGCGCCGTGACCAGCACACCGAGAACGCAATAGCCCTGCCATGCATGTAGTTATCCCAGAACCCGACCCAACCCACTGCCCCGAACGGCAGTTCATAATCTGTGGCCTACCGAACCAGATGGATCGTCCGTACGGGCCGGGTCGATCATGGTCCGTTCGGCCGTACCCGACACGCCGGGCGGCCGTTACGGCCTCGCCGCTTCAGCTCCTCATCCGCCCCCGGAATCGCTGGGGCGGGCCCCGCACCGTACGCTCGTCGCGGCGCCGCCGGCGCACGGTTCGTTCGCCGCGAGGCTCCGGCCCGCGGCCCGGTCGACAGGCGGGAGGTGTCCGGCATCCTCCAGTTCTGCATCCTGGGACCGCTCGAGGTCACCAACGCCGGCAGCCCGGTCGACACGGGCACCCCGAAGCAGCGCGCCGTCCTGGCCATGTTGGCGACACAGCCCGGCCGGATCGTCTCCGTGCAGCGGCTCATCGACGAGCTGTGGGCCGAAGAGCCGCCGGAGCGGGCCATCGCGTCGCTGCAGGCGTACGTCTCGCGGCTGCGCCGGGCCCTCGAGCCGGGCCGCACCGCGCGCGACCGCTCCGCCGTGCTGGTCAGCCGCGCGCCCGGCTACCTGCTGCAGGTCCCGGCCGACTCCATCGACGCGGCCCGGTTCGCCGCCGCCGTGGAACACTCGGCCGCGGAGCTGGCCACGGACCCGGCGGCCGCGCTGCGCACGCTGAGCGCGGCCCTGGAGCTGTGGCGGGGCGACCCGCTGCCGGAGCTCGGCGAGTCGCCGCTGGCTCGGGCCGAGCGCAGCCGCCTGTCCGAGCTGCGCCTCACCGCGATGGAGCAGCAGTCGGAGGCGCTGCTGGCCCTCGGCCGCGCCGCCGAGGTGGTGTACCGCAGCGAGGTCGCCCTCGCCGAGGCACCCTACCGCGAACGTCTGTGGGGTCAGCTCATGCTCGCCCAGTACCGCTGCGGCCGCCAGGCCGACGCGATGGCGGCATACTCGCGAGCGCGCGCCGGGCTGATCGACGAGCTGGGCATCGAGCCCGGGCCGGCGCTGCAGCAGCTGGCCCAGGACATTCTGCGCCAGGCTCCGCACCTGACCTTCGCTCCAGGCACCGAACCGACCCCGGCCGCCCCGGTCTCGACATTGCCGGCCTCGGCCGCGTCGGTGCCTATTTCACCTGGCGTTCCGGATATTTCCGGAATGGCGGTCGATGGACGTGCGGTGAGCGCTGCGGGCGTCTTGGGCGCTGGCGGCGTCCCCGACCCTGTGGGCATCCCGGGCGCTGCGGGCATCCCGGGCGCTGGCGGCGCCGGCACGGCGGGCGTCCCGGAAGCGACGGGCACTCTGGGCGCGGCGGGCATTTCCGGCATGGCGGGCGTCCCGGGCGCGGTGGGCGTCTCCGGCGCTGCGGGTATCCCGGGCACTGGCGGCGCCGGCACGGCGGGAGTCCCGAGCCCAACGGGCGCTTTGGGCACCGCGGGCATCCCGGGCGCGGCTGGCATTCCGGGCGATGGCGGCGCCGGCACAGCGGTTGCCCCGAGCCCAACGGGCGCGTTGGGCACCGCGGGCATCCCCGGCACCGCGGGCATCCCCGGCACCGCGGGCGTCCTGGGCGCTGGCTGCGCTGACGCGGCGGGTGTCCCCGGCGCTATGAGAACTATGAGCGCTATGGGGGTCCCGGGCGCCGGCAGCGGCGGCCCGGGCGCTGTGAGCGCCATAGGCCTCCTGAGCGCTGCAAGCGTCTCGGACGCTGTGGACGCGATCGAGGCCGACGCGCTCGTCGGGCGCGACGACGAGCTGCGCACCGTGGACCGGTTGCTCGCCGAGGCGGCCGCCGGGCGGGGGCGGCTGCTGCTCGTCTCCGGCAGCCCCGGCATCGGCAAGTCCGCGCTGCTGCGGGAGGTCGCCGCCCGCGCCGAGCGGCGGGCCGGCGGCCTCGTCGGGACCGGGACCGGTGTGGACGGCGACGCACCGCCGGTGTTCCTGCCCTGGGCGCAGATCCTGCGCGAGATCGCCACCTCGACCGAGGGCGCGGCCGCGGCCCTGGCGACGGCGTTCGCGCCGTACGGGAACCTGCCCGCCGTGCTAGACCCTACCCTCGGTGCGATCCTGCCGCTGCCCACCGCCGAGCGGCTCGCCGATCCCGAGATGGCGCGGTCCCGGCTCTTCCAGGGCATCGTCGACGGGCTGTGCCGCCTCGCCGCCCACGCGCCGCTCGTGCTCGTCGTCGACGACGCGCACTGGCTCGACGCACCGTCTACCGTGCTGCTGACCATGTTCGCCAAGGCGCTGCGGCGCGGACGGGTGCTGCTCGCCGTCGGGTACCGGGAGGCCGAGCTCGCCCCCGAGGCGCCGCTGGCCGGCGTGCTCGCGGAGCTGGTCGCCGATCCGGCCGCGGTACGCCTGCCGCTGCACGGCCTCGAGCCCGGCGCCATCGCGGCCCTGGCGCGCTCGGTGACCGGTGGCGATGTGCCGCCCGAGACCGCGGCGATGCTGGCTGACCGCACCGGCGGCAACCCGTTCTTCGTCGTGGAGCTGCTGCGCGTGCTGGAGGCCGAGCGCACGCTGTCGCCCGAGCACGTGCCCGTGCGCGTCCAAGAGGTCGTCCGGCGCCGGCTCGCCAAGCTTCCGGGCCAGGTCAACGCCGTGCTCGCGGTCGCATCGGTGCTGGGGCGCGACGTTTCGGTACCGGTGCTGCGCGAGGTCGTGCAGATCGACGAGCTGGCGCTGTTCGACACGCTCGACACCGCCGTGGTCAGCGGGCTGCTCACCGCCACCGACGACCCGGGGCTGCTGCGCTTCTCGCACGACCTGGTGCGCCAGACCGCGTACCAGGACCAGGGCCCGCTGCGCCGCGCCCGGCTGCACGCCCGCGCGGCGCAGGCGCTGCGCGACACCGGGCTGGGCACCGCCGCACAGCTGGCCGGGCACCTGCGGGAGGCGCTGCCCGTGCTCTCGCCCTTCGACGTGGTGCCGGCGCTCGCGGAGGCGGCGGGCGAGGCGTACGAGCGGACCGCGCACGAGCAGGCCTCGGCGATGCTGCAGGAAGCCCTCGAGGTGCTGCACCGCGCCCCGTCCGGCGAGCGGCGCGACGTCGCCGAGCTCGACCTGCGCATCCGGCTCGCCTACATGCACCAGGCGACGCGCGGCTACCTCGCGCCGTTCGTGGCCGAGCAGTACGCCGCCATGGAGCCGCTGCTGCTGCGCCTGCGCGGGCGTCCGGTGCTCGACGTGCTGCCGGCGCTGTGGGGGTACGCCTCCTTCCACACGGCGGCGGGCGACGTGCAGCGCGCCGTGTCGGTGGCCCGCGCCCCAGCCCAGCAGGGCGGCGACCCGTGGGCGGCGCTCGTCGCCGAGGTACACGAGGGCCACGCCGCGCTCACGGTGCTCGACCTGCCCCGCGCGCACCGGTGCTTCGAGACCGCGCTCGAGGCGCTGCCCGGCGGGGAGCTGCGGATCTTCCCGATCGTCAACTGGGACCCGATCATCGGCGCGCACGCGCCGGCCGCGATCGCCTGCGGGCTGCTCGGCGACGACGCCGCGGCGCAGGCGCACCTGCGCGCCGCCCGGGAGCGTGCGGCCCGGGTCGGCGAGCTGTTCCTGGACATGTACGTCGCGCACTTCGTGGCCGTCGTGGCCGCCGACCGCGACGACCCGGTAGCGGCGGGCGCGGCGGCCCGCGAAACGCTCGCGCTCGCGGAGCGGGGCGGGCATCCGGAGTACCGCAGCCTGGCCGGCCTGGTCCTGGGCTGGGCGGAGGTGCGCACGGGTGACACGGCCGGACTGGAGCGGATGACCGCCGCCCGCGAGCACCTCGGCGACGCGATGCGCCGCTTCGGGCGGCTCGAGGCGCTCTTCGCCGACACGCTGCTCACGCTGGACCGGCGCGACGAGGCCGCGGCGGTGGCGGGCGCGGCGATCGAACGCGGGCTGCCGGGGCAGAGCGGCTTCGCCGAGCCCGACCTGCGCCGCATCCGCGCCCTCGCGCTGCGCGACCTCGAGGGCGCGCGCGAGGCGCTGCGACTCGCCCGGGCGCTGCACCACGCCCCGGCCACCGAACGCGCCGAGGCCACCGTCACCGCGCTGCGCTAGCCGGTGCCCGCCGCCAGGACCCGCTCGTAGCAGACCGAGAGCGCCGAGCTCTCGTAGCCACCGAAGAGCGGGACCCGCCGGTACCCCTCCCGCTCGTAGAAACGCCACGCGTCGGGCTGCTCGGTGCCGGTCTCGAGGCGCAGGACCGGCCAGCCGCGCTCGGTGGCGGCCGCCTCCAGCGCGCGTAACAACGCCGTCGCGACGCCCGTGCCGCGGCTGGGCGGGGTGACGTACATCCGCTTGATCTCCGCCGTGGTGGCGTCGAGCCGGCGCAGCGCGCCGCAACCGACCGCGGCGCCGCCGCGCACGGCGACAAGGAAAACGTCGACGTCGGCGGCCGAGGGGGCGGCCCCGGGCTCGTGATCGCCACTGCCGTAGCGCGCGTCGAGCTCGGCGCGCTGGGCCGCCCGCAGCGCCGCGCCGGCCGCGTCGTCCCAGGACCGCTCCTCGATCGTCCACCCGGCCATGCCCCGCACCCCCAAGATCGTAACAAGCGTTACCGTAACATGTGTTCCGTGAAACGTGGAGACGACCCGGGCGAGGCGCTGTCCCGCGCGGTGTGGGAAGTCCTCGCCCGGCAGGGCCTGGAGCGGCTCACGATCCGGGCGGTGGCCGCGGCGGCCGGCTGCACCACCGGGCTGGTCATGCACCGCTTCCCCAACCGACCGGCGCTGCTACGCCACGCCCGGCGGCTGCTGCACGAGGTGACCGGCACCCGCGTCGCCGCGCTGGAGGCCACCGCCGGCTCGCCGCGCGCGGCGCTACGGGCCGTTCTGCACCAGGGCCTCGCGCTCGACGAGCAGCGCGCCGCGGAGAGCCGGGTATGGCTGGGGTTCCTGGCCGCGGCGTTCACCGACGACGACCTGATCGCGATACACCGCACCAACAACCGCGACTGGCGCTCGCGGATCGAGCGGCTCACCGGCGACGCCGCGCCGGACTGGCCGCCGGCGCGCGTCCGCACGGCCGCGCTCGCGCTACTGTCCATGGTGGAGGGCGTCGCGGCGCTGGCGGCGGCCGATCCGGCCGCCTACCCGCCGGCCGTTCAGGAGGAGATGCTCGACGCCGGGTTGGCGGCATTCGGGTTGCGGACCTCCACCCGGTGACCGGCCGCACCTTCGATGGCATGAACCTCTCCACCGCGCTGATCGCCGTCGCCGTCATGCTCGGCCTGCTCGACGACGTCGAGGTGATCGGCGAGGCAGCCAACGGCGAGCAGGCGGAATCGGCCACGAGCCCTGCGGTACCAGGGTGAAGGTGATCGTGTGCCCACCGCGACCTACCGGTAAAACACCGAACCCGCCGTTCGCCGTAACGTTGCGCATTCGACGAGTGGAGGCACGGTTGGCCGGGAATCCCCCCAGGCTATTGCGTTCTCGTTGTGCTGGTCACGGCCTTGATGAGGTCGTGACTGTCCGCACAGGCCCAGGCCGACGACTTTCCCCGCGACTACTCTGGCCAGCATGTCCGACAATCTGCTCGCGGGTGATGTGCAACCGGCCGCATGCGAAGGCGGCCTCCGCTGTGGACGGTGAGGTGGAGCAAGCAAACCGGGCTGTCCTGCGGTGCATGGGGCGGCTGACCTGCAATGGACGACGATCTGATCATCCGGCCCATGACGGAGGCGGACCGGCCGGCCATGCGTGAGTCGACGCGGGCCGCGTTCGATGACCTGCTGCAGCGCCTCGGTACACCAGCGGAGCCCGATGACAGGCCGACCGTGCCGAACTCGAACAGCGGCGCCGCCATCGTGGGTCAGCTCCTCGAACTGGACGCTGCCGGCGCGTGGGTCGCCACGGTGGACGGCCATGTGTGCGGTGCGGCAATGGCGGGGCTGCGCGAGGGCTATGGTACCTGGCTCACCTACACGTCCGGCCGGGCCAGCAGGGCCGCGGCGTCGGACGGCGGCTGCTCGAAGCGGCGTTGCGCTACGGCCCCGACGCGCGCGGCCATCTGCTGCACTCATCGCTGGATCCGCAGGCGATGAGGTGCTACCAGCGGGCCGGGTTCGCGCTCGAACCGGCCATGCAGGCGACCGGCGTGGTACGTCGTGCCGCGTTACCGGCCATGGGCCAGGCACGCGCCGGCGGCGCTGACGACCTGGACCTCGCCGCCGAAGTCGACCGCCGCGTTCGCGGCGCGGCGCATGGCCCCGACCTCGACGTGTTGCTGCGGGCCGGTGCGCGGCTGCTGGTGCTAGACGATCGGCAGGAACGCGGTTACGTGGCTCTTCACAACGTGGGGTGTAGTTGGGGACCGAAATGCGCCGGGGCGCCCGTCAGGGATCGGCGCCGGCTCGATGCTGGCGGCGGCGCGTGATGCAGGATGGGCCGTCGGCGATAATGTCGGCGTGGAGTATGTGTCCAGGGTGCCGGGTCCGCCGCTGGACGGGCTGATCGACGACCTCTACTACCTGGAGGGCGCCCCGCCGTACTCCCGGTTGATGCTGCCGGCGGCGCCCGCGCCATTGCTCATCGTCAACCTCGGGGCGCCGTTTCTCATCCGCGCAGGCACCGACGTAGAAGCCGTGGAGTACGCCGACGGCTGCGCGGTCACCACGCCCACCCGTGCGTGGGAGTTCAGCTACCCAACCCCGACCCGGTCCGTGGGCGTCCACTTCAGGCCGTGGGGGCTTGCACCGTTCCTTCCGATGCCCGCGGCCGAGTTGTGCGACCGACCGGCGACGGTGGAGCGGATCTGGGGCCAGCCCGCTATCGCTGAGTTGCGACACCGACTGACCTTGGCGGACGCACCGCACGAGATGCTGATGTTGCTCGAGGAGGAACTGGTGCGACGGCTGCGGGTGATCGACGGTCTCGACCTGGTCCTCCAAATGAGCAGCGCCGTCGCGGCGACAGGCGGGACAGTGCCGATCAGCGACATCGGTGTGGCGGCCCGCGCCAGCAGCACGTATTTGGCGAAGCGGTTCAAGGCCGTAGTCGGTGTCACACCGAAACGGCTGGCTCGCAGCTACCGCTTCACCTCTACCGTGTTGGCGATCGACGTCGCTGCACCGATCGACTGGGGAAACGTTGCCGCTGACGCGGGCTACTTCGACCAGGCCCACTTCGTGCGCGAGTTCCGGGAGTTCACCGGGCTCACGCCGACCCGGTACGCCGAAGTCCGGCGGCGATTCCTGCGCGATCATCCCGACCACGTCCTGGACGGCTGGCCGCTCCCAGCCGATTGATTTCTTACAAGAGCGACAGTTCGCGCCGCACAAGACTTGGGACTCCAAACAGAGGAGGAATCCATGGGGAACGTGGTCATGAACGCGTCGGTTTCGGTGGATGGTTTCATCGCGGATGAGAACGACGATCCCGGTCCGATCTTCGAGTGGCTGGTCAGCGGTGACGTGCCGTTGGACGACGGTGGTGTTCTGAAGGTGTCGCAGGCGTCCTACGACTACGTCCGGCCGTACTGGGAGCAGGTCGGGGTGACGATCGCCGGCCGCCACGTCTTCGACCTGACTGATGGCTGGGACGGGACGCCTCCGAGCGGGGTCGACCACGCGGTCATTGTGACGCACCGGCCGGCGCCCGAGGGCTGGGCCCCTGAGGCGCCATTTCACTTTGTCGACGGCATCGAGGCGGCCGTGGCCAAGGCGCGGGAGCTTGCGGGTGACCGCATCGTCGAGGTCGCCGCGGGTGACGTCGGTGGGCAGATGCTTGCCGCGGGGCTGGTCGACGAGGTGCGCATGGACGTCGCACCCGTGGTGCTCGGGTCCGGTAAGCGCTACTTCGGCTCCGTCGACGCGCAGCACCTGCTGGAAGGCCCAGACGTAGTTGTTCAGGGCAACCGGGTGCTTCACCTGCGCTATCGGGTGCGCCGTTGACCGATCTGAGTGGGTACGCGAAGAAGTCCGCTGCGACGGTGACACGAGATCGGGCCTCCGGCTGCGTCTGTGCATCGCTGCCCCGGGATGGAAGTCGTGGTCTTCCAGATTGGCACACCTCGACTTGTCTGACGCTACCTTTGCCTGCCCTGACCTGACCAAGTTTCTGCGGCTCGATGAGCTCGGCCTGGCCGTCACCGGCCAACGACTCAGGCCCGACCGTGCGCTGCTGGCATGCCGGGTCGTCGAGCCGGACCAGTGGTGCCGTCGCTGTGGTTGCGAAGGCGTACCGCGCGACACTGTGACCCGGGAACTGGCCCACGAGCCGCTAGGCTGGCGTCCGACGACGCTCGTGGTGACCATGCGCCGCTACCGGTGTACCGGTTGCGGTCACGTGTGGCGCCAGGACACCAGCCTCGCGGCTGAGCCGCGAGCGAAGCTGTCGCGTCGCGGGCTGCGGTGGGCACTCGAGGCGATCGTGTTTCAGCACCTGACCGTCGCGAGGGTCGCCGAGGGACTCGGGGTCGCGTGGAACACCGCCAACGACGCTGTCCTGGCCGAAGGCAAGCGGGTGCTGATCAACGACGCCACCCGGTTCGACGGCGTGGCCGCGATCGGGGTCGACGAGCACGTGTGGCGCCACACCCGCCGCGGCGACAAGTACGTCACCGTGATCATCGACCTGACCGGCATCCGTGACGGCACCGGACCCGCTCGGCTGCTGGACATGGTCGAGGGCCGCTCAAAGCAGGCGTTCAAGTCCTGGCTCGCCGACCGTGACCAGACGTGGCGCGACGGGGTGGAGGTGGTGGCGATGGACGGGTTCACCGGCTTCAAGACCGCCACCGCCGAGGAACTCCCCGACGCGGTTGCGGTGATGGATCCCTTCCACGTGGTCCGCTTGGCCGGCGACGCCCTCGACCGGTGTCGCCGCCGGGTCCAGCAGGCCATCCACGGCCACCACGGGATGAAGAATGACCCTCTCTACTCCGCCCGCCGGACCCTGCACACCGGCGCCGACCTGCTCACCGACAAGCAGACCGACCGGCTCGCCGCCCTGTTCGCCGACGATGCCCATGTCGAGGTCGAGGCCACCTGGGGGATCTACCAGCGGATGATCGAGGCCTACCGCGAGCAGGACCGGGGTCGTGGCCGCGAGCTGATGGTCAAGCCATCGACTCGATCAGCCACGGCGTGCCGAAGCCCCTCACCGAGGTCATCACGCTCGGTCGAACGCTGAAGAAGCGCGCGGCCGACGTGCTGGCCTACTTCGACCGACCTGGAACGTCCAACGGACCGACGGAGGCCATCAACGGCAAGCTCGAGCACCTGCGTGGCTCCGCCCTCGGCTTCCGCAATCTCACCAACTACATCGCCCGATCCCTGCTCGAGACCGGAGGCTTCAGACCTCAACTACACCCTCATCTGTGATGAGCCGGTTACGTCCTCATCGACGCCGGCACGCCGAAAATGCTGGCCGCAACGAGCACCACCGCCGCCGTGGCGCTGCTGTGGGCGGCCCTCGCCGAGAGCAGTGAACATGCCGTGACAGTGGAAATCCTACGTGCCGACCAGCAGCGGGCGATCGACGTGGCGCACCGCGCGGGGCTGAGCCTTGCCCCGATGGGGCCGCTATGCCGCCAGGGCGACACCGGCCCGCTCGCACCGTACCTGCCACACGCCGACATCCTGTGAACCAAGCCTGACAGGGACGACGCCAACCGCAGCGATCCGCAAGTAGGGCTGGCTATCGCATCTTCGCTGGTCAAGGCGCTGCCTGACGACTTGCAATGGCCCTGTCCCCCCAGCCTTCCCGTCCTGCCGATGTCCGCGTTGCGCGGGCCATCGCCGTTGTCGAGACATTCGGGGATCGGCACCGGTGGTCCATGGGGACAGCGGTTGCTTGTTCCCGCCTTGCGGAGCATTCGGCGGAAACGCCGCCCGGCCGTGCGCGGCATTGTCGAAAAACGGCCGCGACACA
This sequence comes from Dactylosporangium sp. NPDC000555, assembly GCF_040300025.1. Taxonomy (NCBI): domain Bacteria; kingdom Bacillati; phylum Actinomycetota; class Actinomycetes; order Micromonosporales; family Micromonosporaceae; genus Dactylosporangium; species Dactylosporangium sp. NPDC000555. The sequence continues at coordinate 9,965 of NZ_JBEPDB010000146.1, forward strand.
CCGGTAGCCGCATATTTCCGCCAATCATTCGATGCGTTTCCGGGCCGGAGGGCCGGCGCGGCTGTGGTGTGGCTGCGCGACGACGCTTCGGGACAGGACCGGGCCGTCCGTCGCCGTCCGCTTGGCGGGGTGCGGGATCGCAGTCGTTTGCCGCGGCGCCGCTCGCGGGACGTCGTAGCTGGCCCGGCGGCGTGACCGGCGGAGGCGGCGAGGGCGGCACCGGTCCCTGCCCCGATCTGTCCCGCTGGTCGCTGACCGCCGGCGGGGTGTCACCGCGCGCGCGGCGGAGCTTCTCGGCGTGACGTCTGGCCAGGCCCCATTCCCGATGCCGTGCGTGCTCCCGGCGGAACTGCTCCTTCGCCGGAGAATAACGACGTGACCTGGTCCGGTCACGCATGGCAGCCAACTCCGCCCT
>NZ_JBEPDB010000147.1:0-10301 GCF_040300025.1 Dactylosporangium sp. NPDC000555
GACGGCGGGAAGCGCCCCGTTGAGCCCGAGCACCTCCTCCCCCCGCTCATGCAGCGCGCGGCCGAGGGCCGCGGCCGCCTCGCCGGGCATCGGCAGCAGGAACGGCGGATACGGCGCGAACCGAGCCGCCCGCATCCCGGCGCCGACCACGGCGCCGGACCCGTCCCTGACCACCAGCCACCAGTCGCGGTCCGGCTGCGCGATCCCCTCGGCCCGCCGCGCCAGCAGCCGGTGCGCGACCGAGGTCACGACCGTGCTGACGACCGGATCGGCGGCCAGGTGGTCGCCGGCCGCCGCGAGGAACTCGCCCGGATCGGTGCGGAACTCCAGCCGCGCTCCGGCCGTCGGGTCAGGGCTCATGCACGTAACGTAGCCACCGCCCCGCCACACCGGCACCCGATTTTCCACCGACCCGGGCGGGCACACGGATTCAGGTCCCGCAGAAGTTGCCGACATCGACCGGCAGCGTGAAGGTACCGGCGCCCCCGCCCGTAGAGATCAGGCCGTTCGGCCCGGCGAGCTCCGAGCCCGCACCCGTCAACTTGATCTCCATCCAGGCGGTCTGGCCGGCGTCGTGCACCTTCACCGTCCCGTTGAACGGCGAGGAGCTGTTCAACGCGCCGAACCCCGTGATCGTGCTCGACGTGCCCTTGAACACCCCGGAGATCGGACCGGTACCGTCGGCGTTGACGTTGGCCTTGGCGCTGCCCGTGTACGTCCATCCGGCCTCTCGAGAGCCGACCTTGCCGGCCAGCTTGATGTCCCAGATGCCGGCGGGGCCGTCGCATGCCGTACCGGTGAACGTGATCCCGCCGATCGTGGTGTCGATCCGGTAGTCACCGCCGTAGTCGGTCACCGGGAAGGACTTGCCGAACTCGTACCAGCCACCGCGCTCCAGCGCGCTCAGCGCCAGCTTGATGGCGCCCGCCGCCCAGCCGGCGGGGCCGCCGACCACGACGGTTCCGACGATGCCGAGCGCCTCGAACAGGTCTTCCCAGTAGTCGTCCGGCTTGCTGTTGTAGGTACCCGCGAGGTGGAAGGTCTTCTCCACCTTCTTGGCCGTGTCCGGCACCTGTCTGGGCTGCCGGTGGCCGATCACGGTCGCCGCGGCCTGCCCCTTGTCGTTCGTCTTCTCATAGGCCACCCCGACCGGCGTCGCCTGGTCGATCTTGACCAGGGGCAGCCCGTTGGACACTGCGCTGAACCCGTCCCCCGGCTTCCACACAACCTCGGCGTTCTTCACCGCTCCGCTGCCCTTGAAGGAGAAGTCCAGGCCGATCACGGAGAGGATGCTCCGGAAGCAGTTGGCGACCTCCCAGCCCTGGGTGTCGAACTGGAGGGTCACCTTCACCACGGCCTTCGCCCCGTCCTGGCCGGCGCTGCGGGTGCGCTCCAGCTTCTCCGGCGACATCTCCATCGTCGGCTTGAAGAACGCGCCGGCGACGATGAGCTTCGCGAAGCCCAGCACGGTCGAGACGACCAGACCCAGCGCCTCCGCGCCGAACTTGGACAGCCCGGCCTTCGCCGCGGCCATTGCCGCGACGTTGACCCCCGCCGCCGATCCCAGATCACCCAGCCGGTCGTAGATGAAGTCGTCGACGCCCTCGGACGGGGTGACGGCGCAGTCGAGCGCCGATTCCCCGGCCAGCCGGTAGCTGCCCTTGCCCGCGGCGTTCCCGGCCGGCTTCGCCGTCGCGCCGCCGCGCGGCGCGGCCTTCACCACGTCCTTCGGGAACGCCGCCTGGATGCTGGTGGTCAGGCGCAGCAGCAACAGCGTGGCGGCCACCGGGCCGACCCGCAGCGTTGCCGGGTCGGCGACGTCCGCGGTGAGATCCCGCGGCGTGGCGCCGCGCTTCTCCAGCTCGATGACGAAGGTCGCGATGAAGGCATCGGTCGCGTTCTTCCCGGCCGCCGCGGTGCGCAGGTCCGTGAGCAGGCCGTTCATGATCGCCGTTTCGTCGAGTCGCGCCTGCGGGTCCAGCGCACCGATCGCGGCGGCCAGCATCGGGGCCATCAGCAGCCGGCTGTCGCCCCGGATCTGCGCCGAGGCGAGCAGGCCGACCTCACCGGCCTGGAGCGTCCGGCCGATCGCCGGGTTTGCCGGGCCTCGGAAGACCTTGCCGTTGGCGCCGGTGATCGTGATCCCGGCGAGGTTGACCGCGGTGGCCAGCGCGGCGGTTCCCTCCGGGCCGCCCTGCATCACCAGCTCGGCGAGGGTGGCGGCGGCGGCAGGATCGCCGGCGTTGACGGACACCGGTGCGCCGATCCGCTCGGTGTCGATGCCCGTGGTCGGGAATCGTTGGTTGCCGCCGCGGTTCGGCTCGGACGACGGCTTGGCGCTGCAGCCGGCGAGGATCATCCCGGCCGTGACGAGCAGCGCCACCGCGCGTACCGCGGGCCGCCACGAAGCCGCCCGGAAGGTGGAAACACTTGTCGATGTCATGTCGCTTCTCGCGCCCGGGATGCTCAGCGACCGGCTGCGATCTTGCCGGCCGTGATGGAACCGTCCTTGTCGAGGGAGAGTGGTGCCACCTTCGCGATGACCAGAACGTGCAAGAAGTACGGCTTGCCCTCCGGCAGCACCAGCAGTCCGACCTTGTCAGCCCAGACCGCCTCCTTGCCGACCCCGCTCACGGGGGTGCCGTTGTACGCCTTCTTGGTGGCGTCCCACTCTTTGGCCGGACGGGCGGTGATGTCGGCGCCTGTGCCGTCCGCGCTGGTGTAGTTGCAGCCGCCCAGCAGGGAGCCTTCGGCTTTCCGCGACGTCGGCTGCAGCCCCTGCTTGCCCAGCACGGTGGCGGCGTCGGCCGGCGTGAACAGGGCACAGGTGTCCACCGGTTCGGCCGCGACGGGGCCGCCCCCCGCCTGGGCGGCCGTCGGGGCTGCCGGCGGGGTGCCGACCGCCGGTTCGTCCGATCCGCCGCAGCCGGCCAGCGCGAGCGCCCCGACGAGTCCGGCCGTGGACGCGAACATTCGCACCGAATTACGCATTGCGTTCTCTTTCCTTCCTGATCACCCGTGGCTACCGGCGCGGACGCTCAGCGCGGCCGGCCGGTCACGCGGCGGGCGCTGCGCGTACGTGACAAACCACACCAGCCAACCGCGGCCAGGCACCCGGCGAACAGCGGGAAATCCCCTGTCCACTCCGGACGGCCGGCTGGCGGAAGATGATCTTCACAACTATGGTCGGCCGATGATGTACGGTCGCGAGCGCGAGTTGGCCCGGCTCGAAGGGGTGGTCCGGGCCGCCCGGACGGGGCGGGCCGAGGTGCTGGTGCTTGCCGGGGAGCCGGGGGTCGGCAAGACCACGCTGCTGGAAGTGGCGACCCGGGCGGCCACCGGGATGCGGGTCCTGCGCACCACCGGCATGCCGGCCGACACGCGCATCGGGTTCGTCGGCCTGGCCGACCTGCTGACGCCGATCATCGGTCACCGGGACCAGCTACCCGCCACCCAGCGCACCGCGATCGAACGTGCCCTCGCCCTGGACCAGACCGTGTCCGCGGAACCCGTCGCAGACGGCCGGCTCGCCCTTCGGGTCGCCACGCTGGCGCTGCTCGCCTCCGCCGCGGAGGAGGAGCCGACCCTCGTGGTGGTCGACGACGCCCAATGGATCGACCAGGAAACCATTGACGTACTGGGGTTCGCGGCCCGCCGGCTCGCCGCCGATCCGATCGGCCTGCTGTTCGCCGTACGGACAACTCTGGGCGAACCACCGACATCGGGGCTGGTCGGCCTCCCGGTACTTCGCCTGGCCGGGCTCGACCCGCGAGCGAGCGCCGAGCTGCTCACCGCCACCGCACCGCAGCTGACCGAACCGCTCATCCGGCAGGCGGTCCTGAGCACCGCCGCCGGCAACCCGCTGGCGCTGCGGGAGATACCCCAGCTGCTCGGCCCGGACACGCTCACCGGTGCGGTGCTCGACCAGCCGCTCCCGGTCGGCGAGGCGATCCGGCAGTCGGCGGGGCGGGTGCTCGCCGGGCTGACCGAACGTACCCGGATGGCCCTCGTTGTCGCCTCGGCCTCGCAGGACGCGCACTGGTCGGATGTCGGTGCCGCGCTGTCGGAACTCGGATTGTCCCGGCACGACCTGGAGCCGGCCGAGCACTCCGGCCTGATCCACCTCGACGCCGAGCCAGGGTTTCGCCATCCGCTGGTACGGGCGGCGGTCTACCACGAGGCACCGCCGGCGACCCGCCGGATCGCGCACCGGGCGCTCGCCGCCGCGGCCGGACACCAGGCCGTCGAGGCGCGCGCCGGCCATCTGGCCTCCGCCGCCATCGGACCCGACCCGCAGGTGGCCGCGGCGCTGGCGGACGCCGGTTGTGTCGCCCGTACCCGGGGAGCGTGGCAGTCCGCCACGATGGCTTTCCGGCGGGCGGCGCACTTCGCCACCGACCCGGATCTGCGTATCGCCCATCTGCTGGCCGCCGCGCAGGCCGCGCTGCTCATCGCGGCGCCGCCGGCGGCCGAGCTCGCCGCCGAGGTGGCCGCTTCGGCGCGGGACCCGCTGACCCGGGCCCGGGCCCAGCGGATTCTGGGCGCCCTGTGGAACATCAGCGGGGACGCCCGCCGCGCGACGACGCTCTTCACGGCCACCGCGGACCGGATCGCCCACCTCGACGCGGAGTTCAGCATGCTGCTGCGCCTGGACGCGAGCGCCTCCGCGCTGCACTGCGGCGACTATGAGCTGGCCGACGCCGTGACCCGGGAGGCTGTCGAGCGGTCCGGGTCCACCGGCGGCGAGTTGGTGCTGGCCGCCCGTATCGCCCACGGATGGGTACGGTTCTGCCGGGCCGAGGCCGACCCGGATGAGCCCTTCGGCGTGCCGTTGCCGCAGGTGCTCGCCCGCATCCCCGACGGACCGGGAGTGTTGCCGTTCGGCGCGCTCGCGTTGCCCTGGCTGGAGTACTACGACCAGGCGCGCGACGTGCTGGACCGAATCGAGCGCGAGTACGGCGACAGCGTCCCGCCCGACCGGATGTCCTTCTCCCGTATCGTCGACGCGGACCTCTCCTTCCGTACCGGCCGGTGGGCCACCGGGTTCGCCACGGCCGCGGAGGCCGTCCGGCTGGCGGGCGACCTGGGGCACCGCAACATCCAGGCACGGGCGCTGACGCTGCAGGCGCAGTACGAGGCGGCCACCGGACGGGCCGAGGACTGCCGTCAGCACGTGGCGGAGGCGGTCGAGATCGCCCAGTCCACCCAGCTCCTGCCCGTCGAGGTCTACGGCGCCGCGGCCCTGGGCCTGCTGGCGTCGGGCAGCCGGGACTACGAGACCGCGGAGATGCAGTTCGGCTTCGTACGCGCCCGTCTCGAATCGTGCGGCGCCCGCCACCCCGGCATCCTCCCCTGGGCTGCCGACCTGACCGAGGCGCTGTACCGGACCGGCGCCACCGCGTCGGCGGCGCGGCTGCTGGCCGAGTACGAGCAGCGGGTCGCCCGCACCCGGTACCGCACCGGAGAGATCGACATTGCCCGCTGCCGGCTGGTGCTCGGTCAGATCGACGACGACCTTGAACACCGCATCGAGCGACTCGCCTACGACAGTCCGGTCCCGGCGCCCTTCGAGCAGGCCCGGCTGCTCCTCGCGTACGGCGAGCACCTGCGGCTCAGCGGCCAGCGCAGCGCCGCACGCCGGCCGCTACGCGACGCGGGCATGATCTTCGCTCGGCTCGGCGCCGTACGGTGGGCGGAGCGCTCCACCGCCGAGCTGCGTGCCGCCGGCGGCCGCGCCGCACCGCCGAGCAGCTCGCCGATCGGCCGGCTCAGTCCGCAGGAGCTCCAGGTGGCGCGGGAGATCGCGCGCGGCCTGCGCAACCGGGAGGCCGCGACCGCGCTGTTCCTGAGTCCCAAGACGGTCGAGGGCCACCTGAGCAGCATTTACCGCAAGCTGGGAATCCGCTCCCGGGCCGAGCTGATCGCCCAGATGGCCGGCGCGGCCCGGGACTGACCGGCAGGCACGATCACAGCGCGCTCGGGCTCGTTACCGGAGACGGCAACGGCGACGGCGCTGGTGCTGGTGCGGTGCCGAGCAGCGAGCGGGTGACCGCTTCGGCCTGGGACAGCATCTCGTCCAGCGCCTGCTCGAGGTCCGCGTCGGCGGGGGCGTGTCCGGCGTCGGCGGCAATCAGCACCGCGCGGCGCAGGAACTCCTTGGCGAACGACGCCGTGACGCCGCCGGTCCGGTCCGCGGCACGCTCCAGCGCCGCCGCGGTGAACGGCAGATCCCGGGCGTAGAGCCGCATGAGGCGCCGGCGGGCGTCGGCGTCGGGCAGCGGGATCTCCACCGCCAGGTCGACGCGGCCGGGCCGCTGGGCGAGCGCCGGTTCCAGCACGTTGATCCGGTTGGTGGTGAGCAGGAACGCGACGTCGGCGTCGTCGCCGAGGCCGTCCAGCGTCTCCAGCACGGTGAAGAGCAGCGGCTGGGGGCCGGTGTGCCGGTCGCGGCTGTCGGCCACCAGGTCGCAGTCCTCCAGTACGACGAGGGCGGGCTGCAGCGCCCGCGCCATCCGGGCGGCCTCCGCGACGTACGCGATCGCCGGGCCGGCCAGCAGCAGCACGGTGAGCTCCGGCAGCGCGCCGAGCAGGTAGCGCACCGTGTGGGTCTTGCCGGTGCCGGGCGGGCCGTAGAGCAGCAGCCCGCGCTTGAGGTGCTGGCCGGCCGCGCGCAGCAGCTCACGGTGCTCGGCGATGCCGGCGACGTGGCGGCGGACCCGGTCCAGCACACCCGCCGGAAGGATGATCTCGTCGCGGCCCACCGCCGGCCTGCGGTGGAAGGTGATCTCGCCGACGCCCCGCTCGTAGGAGGACCCGCCCAGCGACAGCACCTGCCCGCGCAGCACCGACCGGTCCAGCATGAGCGCGCGCACGGTGGCGATCAGGCCCGCCGCGACGCCCTCCGCCGGAGTGACGATCTCCATCCGCGCGGTGATCTGGCCGAACCTCGGCTCCGCCGAGCGTTGCAGCACCGCGACCGGAGCCCCGTCGTGGACGAACAGGCGCAGGCCGAAGGTGACCGCCTGGCGGGCGGTGTCCGGGCCGGTGGCGATGCTCGTGTAGTCGACCGCGGCCACGGGAAACTGGCCGAAGCGCCCGGCATGGTCGAGGATCTCGCTCAGCGACTGGTGGCGGCGCTGCTCCCCGCCGCCGACCCCGATCAGCCGGTGGTGCTCCGCGCGCTGCTGCACCTCGCTCAACGCGATGTCGAGATCGACGAACAGCTGCGCCGGGACGTCCTCGGTGATCACGGGCAGCCGCCGCGGATCGGCACCCAGGTGCTCGCGCAGCACCGGAAGGAGCGCCTCGCCGTCGTCCTCCCGGCGCTGCCGATGGTCCTGCACGACCTCGTCCAGGAACGCCTGGAAGGCCGCCACGAAGTCCGTCGTACGCCCGTCCATCGCATCCCCCGAAGTCCGTCACGCATCCATCCGTCTATGGTCTACCACAACGGCGGACGGCCGATGTCAGTCGCCGAGGCGGGCGTGCAGCTTGCGCAGGTGGGCATCGACCTGGGCGCGGTCGTACCCGCGCAGGACGACGATCAGGTCGGCGTACTCCAGGTCGGCCCGGGCCCGCGCGCGCTGGGCCGGGTCGCCGGAGAGCAGAGCGTCGGCGGCGCGGCGCAGCAGGTTGTCGACGCGGCCCTGCTCGTAGCCGCGCAGCACGATGCCGAAGTCGGCACGGTCGCCGCGGCGGGCGATGCGGTTGTCGAAGCGGCCCCCGGCGTAGCGCCGCAGGGCCTCGACGATCTCGTCCTCGCTCTGGCGGACGTCGTGGAGCTTGAGCACGACCCGGTCGCCGGGCTGCAGCACCAGGTGCGGGCCCGAGGTGGCCGGCGGGGTCGGCTCGTCGAGCACGACCCGCTCGATGGCCGCCCACTCCACGAGGCCGTCGCGCGTCGTCACGCCCTGCTCGGAGATGGCGAACCGGAAGGGCCGCAGCTCGTCGCGCACGAGCACGGCGCCCAGGGCCAGGGCCAGGGCGCCGCCCCCGGCGTAGAACACGGCGGATCCGACGTTGGCGGCTCCCCACGCGCAGACCAGGCCGACCAGTCCGAACACGACGACGAGGAGGGCGAGCCCGAGGGACCGCCGCCTGCGCTGCAGCTCCATGCGTCGAAACCTTAGCGGGTGGGGCTACTCGGTGCGCAGCGCCCGCGCGGTGCTGGTGCGGGCCGCCCAGCCGGCCGGCAGCAGCGCGCCGGCGAGGGCGATCACCAGGCCGCCAAGGGCGAGCGGGACGAGCAGCGGCACGTCGTACACCCGCAGGATGTGCGGCGGGAACCGCGTCCCGGCCGCGTGACCCATCTGCGGCAGGACCCAGTCGTGCAGGGCGATCCCGGCCGGCACCCCGGCCAGGCCGGCCAGCAGGCCGAGGCCCGCGACGGAGGTCAGCACCATCGCGACGGTCTGCCGCGGTGCCATGCCCAGCGCCTTGAACACGCCGAGCTCGTGCACGCGTTCGCGGGTGTCGAGCACGACGGTGTTGAGCACGCCGAGGCCGGCGACCGCCACCAGCAGCAGCGTGAGGGTGCCGGCCAGGGTGTCGATCGCCACCACGGTGCCGCTGATCTCGCCGGCGTTGACCTCCGCGTGGCCGCCCTTGTCCTCGATGACCGCGTTGAGGGCGGCCGTGTAGGCCTTGAGGTCGGTGCCGGCGGCGAGGCCGACGTGGTACACGCCGCCGCCCCTGGCGTCCTGTCTGAGGTTCAGGTCCGCCACGGAGCGCACGTCGGTGATGACCCGCCGCCCGTCGGAGCTGAGGTCGAGGACCTCGCCGACGATCCGGACGGTCGCGGTGCGCCCCTCGCTGCGCAGCGTGAGCGTGTCGCCGATCTTCACGCCGGCCGTGTCGAGGAGGGCGCTGGGCACGACCGCCTCGCCCGGCCCGCCGAACCAGCGGCCCGCGATGATCTCGTACGTGCCCCAGGACGCGTCGCCGTCGAACGTGACGACCTCCGTCATGCCGGTGATGCCGGCGACGGTGGCCTCGCCGTAGCGGCTGACGAAGTACCGCGCGGTGCCGGGCTGGGCCTTGACCGCCGCCTCGACAGCGGCCGGGTCCGGTGTCGGCGGGGCCGGCTCGCCCGGTCGGCTGACGTGGACCTCCTGCCCGCCGGCGAGGTAGACCATGACGTCGCCGGCGTCGCGGCGGTTCAGCGCGCTCTGCACGCCGCCGACCGACAGGGCCAGGCCCACACCGAACGTGACGCCGAGCGCGCCGAGCGCCACCGCGGCCGCGATCGTCGCCGAGCGGCCCGGCCGGGTGAACGGGTTGGCGAAGCCCAGGCTCATCGGGCGGGGCAGCGGCAGCCGGCCGAGCAGGTGCCGGGCGGCGCGGCCGCGCCCTGCGGACGAGGTGCGGCCGACGGCGAGCGCGTCGACGGTGCGCAGCCGGCCGGCCCGCAGCGCGGGGACGAACGCGGTGGCCACGACGGCGGCGAGCGCGGCGAGGGGCACGACGGCTGACACCCACCAGTCGAGGGTGTCGGCGCCGGCGCCGAACGCGTCGCCCTCCTCCCGCAGGACCGGGATCGCGGCCAGGTTGCCCAGCGGGATGCCGATCAGGGCGCCGATCGTGGCCGGGATGAGGGCCTGGCCGACGTAGGCGCGGGCGACCTGCGCCGGGGTGTACCCGAGGGCCTTGAGGATGCCGATGCGCCGGGTGGCGGAGCTGACCGCGCCGCCGACCACGATGCCGATGATGAGCACCGACATGGCCAGGCCGAGCACGCCGAAGGCGACGACGAACGGGGCGAACGTGGCCGCGACGTGCTCGGCGTCGGTCTTGACCCGCAGGTAGGACGCGGTGCCCAGCAGGGCACCCGGCCCTACCGCGGCCTCGATGATGGCCCGGCCGGCGTTGACGTCGGCGTCGGTGGCGGCGTTGGTGAAGCGGTACAGCATCTGGAAGCCGCCGCCGCCCGGCGCGGTCAGCGCCGCGACGGTGGCCGGCGACGCCCAGATCTGGCCGGTGCGGCCGACGGAGCGGGCGTGGCCGACGACCTTCAGCTTCGGCGCGCCCGGCGCGCCAGGAAACGCGAACTCGTCGCCGATCTCGAACGGGGCATCGTCGGCGGCCCAGACCATCTCCCCCGGCCCGGTGGCCCACCGCCCGGCGGTCAGCTCGAGCCGGTCGACGTCGCCGCCCGGGCCGGGCCTCCCGACGATCGTCACCGACGGCAGGTCGATGCCGGCCGGCGGGCCGGACGAGCGCGCGCAGGATGGCCGCGGCCACGTCCGGCTTCTCGGTGCGGATCTTCCCCATCCAGTAGCTCGTGATGGAGGCGTTGAACGGGA
>NZ_JBEPDB010000148.1:0-10281 GCF_040300025.1 Dactylosporangium sp. NPDC000555
CCACCGTTATCTACACTTGTTGGGCTAATATCTCCCCCCCGCCGATCCTCTTCCCACCTCCAGAAACGTGTGGATCCCGGCCGGGGCGGGCGCGGCCGTGGAGAGGTAACCCGCAAGGGGCGCGGCCGGCACGCCGGCCTCCACGGTGACCGTGACGGGCCGGGCACCGCCGGCCAGTACGGCCTCGGCACAGGCCGCGACGGCCGGGTGGTCGCCGTGCCCGGCGGGGACCACCAGCAGCCAGTCGCCGCCGAGGGCACCGGCGTTGGTCGTGGCCAGCGGTTGCCACCCGGCCTGATAGATCACTCCCCGCGACGACCCGGCTCCGTCCGCGGTGCCGCCGGGCGCCGCCGCGTACCGGCCGCGGCTCGGCAGCCAGTAACGCTCGTACTGGAACGGGTAGGTGGGCAGCGGGACCACACCCCGGGCGGAAACGGCCGGCACCGCCAGCTCGGTCCAGGACACGGACGCGCCGTCACACCACGCCTCGGCCATCGAGGTCAGCAGTCGATCCCAGCCACCCTCGCCACGGCGCAATGTGCCGATGGCGGTGACCGCGCGGGCGGCCTCCTCGGCGGTGCCCTCGACGCCTGGGGTGAGCACGGGATGCGGGCTCACCTCGACGAACCGGGTGAAGCCCGCGTCCAGCAGGGTCCTCGTGCCGCGGGCGAACTCGACCGGCTCCCGCAGGTTCCGGTACCAGTAGCCGGCATCCAGTTCGTCCCCGTCGACGCGCTCGCCGGTGACGGTCGAGTAGAGCGGAATCTCGGTGGCGCGCGGCTCGATGTCCGCGAGCGCCTCGAGCAGCTCGCCCCTCACCTGGGCGACCTGGGCCGAGTGGGCGGCGTAGTCGACGGGAATCCGGCGGGCGCGCACGCCCTCGCGCTCGCAGTCCGCCAGCAGCGCGTCCAACGCCGCCGGCTCGCCGGCCACGACCACGGCGCCCGGACCGTTGACGGCGGCGACGCCGATGCTGTCGCCGTACGCGGCCAGCAGACCAGCGGCGCGCTCCCGGCCCACCGCGAGGGACACCATGCCGCCCGCGCCGGACAGCCGGCGCAGTGCCCGGCTGCGCAGCGCAACGACCTTCGCCGCGTCGGCCGGAGTGAGCGCGCCGGCGACACAGGCGGCGGCGATCTCACCCTGGCTGTGGCCGATCACCGCGTCCGGGCGTACACCGGCGGCGCGCCACTGCGCGGCCAGCGCGACCATCACGGCGAACAGCACCGGCTGCACGACGTCGACCCGATCCAGGGAGGCCGACCCGGGCTCGGCACGCAACACGCCGGTCAGCGACCAGTCCACGTGCGGGGCGAGCACGCGCTCCAGCTCGGCGATACGGGCCGCGAACTCCGGCGCGGCGTCGAGCAGGTCGGCGGCCATCCCCGGCCACTGCGCCCCCTGGCCGGGGAAGACCAGCGCGGTACGGCCCGATCCCGCCTGTCCGCGCACGATGCCGGGCACGGTGCGGCCCTCCGCGAGATCGTGCAGAGCGCTCAGGAGCGAGTCGCGATCCGGCCCGACGACGGCGGCGCGGACGGCGAAGGCCGAGCGGGTGGTGGCCAGGGCATGGGCCACGTCGGCGAGCGGAAGCCCCGGATCGGCGACCAGGTGCGCCCGCAGCCGGGCGGCCTGCGCGCGCAGCGCCGCCTCGGTGCGGGCGGACAGCGGCAACGCCACCGGACCCGCGACCGGCGCCCCGCCCGCGATCGGGCCGGACGGCTCGGCGGGCGCCTCCTCAAGGATGACGTGCGCGTTGGTGCCGCTCATGCCGAAGGCCGAGACGCCGGCCCGGCGCGGCTGGTCGCCGGTCTCCCAGGGCAGGGCCGCGCTCAGCAGCTCGACGCCGCCGCCGGACCAGTCGACGCGGGTGGTGGGCTCGTCGACGTGCAGCGTCCGGGGCATCAGCCGGTGCCGCAGGGCCTGAACCGTCTTGATCACACCGGCCACGCCCGCGGCGGCCTGGGTGTGGCCGATGTTGGACTTCAGCGAGCCGAGCCGCAGCGGTTCGCGGCCCTGCCGCTGCTGGCCGTACGTCGCGAGCAGCGCCTGCGCCTCGACCGGGTCGCCGAGGACGGTACCCGTTCCGTGCGCCTCGACGAGGTCGATGTCCACGGCCGACAGGCGGGCGTTCGCGAGCGCCTGCCGGATCACCCGCTGCTGTGCCAGTCCGCTCGGCGCGGTGAGGCCGTTCGACGCGCCGTCCTGGTTGACGGCGGAGCCGCGGACCACGGCGAGGACAGGGTGGCCGTTGCGGCGGGCATCGGACAGGCGCTCGACCACGAGCATGCCGGCGCCCTCGCCCCAGCCGGTGCCGTCGGCGGTCTCGGCGAAGGAGCGGCAGCGCCCGTCGGAAGAGAGACCCCGCTGCCGGCTGAACTCGACGAAGACGTCCGGCCCGGCCATCACCGCCGCGCCACCGACGAGGGCGAAGGTGCACTCGCCGGCGCGCAGCGCCTGGCCGGCGAGGTGCAGGGCCACCAGCGACGAGGAACAGGCGGTGTCCAGGGTGACCGCGGGCCCCTCGAGACCCAGCTGGTACGAGATCCGGCCGGAGGCGACGCTGGCGACGTTGCCGGCGAGCAGGTGACCTTCGACGTCGGCTCCTTCCGGACCGGCGCCGTAGCCCTGACCGGCGACGCCCACGAAGACGCCACCGGGGCTGCCCTTGAGCCGCGCCGGGTCCATGCCGGCCCGCTCCAGCGCCTCCCAGGCCGTCTCCAGCAGCAGGCGCTGCTGCGGGTCCATGGCCAGCGCCTCGCGCGGCGAGATGCCGAAGAACGCGGCGTCGAAGTGGCCGGCATCGTCGAGGAACCCGCCGCCGGTGGTGTAGAAGGTCCCGGCGTGCTCGGGGTCGGGATCGTAGAGCGCCCCGACGTCCCAGCCACGGTCCGTGGGTATGGTCGAAATCGCGTCGACCCCGTCGGTGACGAGCGTCCAGAGGTCCTCGGGCGACCGCACGCCGCCGGGGAAACGGCAGGCCATGCCGATGACGGCCAGCGGCTCCGCGGCGTCGGCGGCGGATGCCCCTGCCTCCGGTACGGGCGCGGCCGACTCCGGTCCGCCGTCGGTCAGCAGGGCGTGGAGGTGCGCGCCGAGCGCGGTGGCGGTGGGGTGGTCGAACATCAGCGTGACCGGCAGGGCCAGACCGGTCGCGGCACCGAGCCGGTCGCGCAGTTCCACGGTGGTGAGGGAGTCGAAGCCCAGCTCGCGCAGCGGCCGGTCGGGGTCGAGCAGGTGTCCGGCGTCGTGATTGAGCGCCCGGGCCGCCTCCGCCGTCACCAGGTCACGCAGCAGGGCGTGCTGCTCGGCGTCGGCCAGCCGGGCGAACCGGCGCCGCCACCCGGCGGGGACGTCGCTGTCGGTGCCGGCCGCGGTGCTCGCCGCCGCCGTGGCCTCGGGAACACCGCGCAGCAGGGTGCTGGGGCGCGCCGCCGTGAACATGGGCACGAACCGCTTCCAGTCCACGTCGGCGACGACGACGTGGGTGTCGCCCAGGTCGATCGCCTGCCGTAGGGCGGCGAGCGCGGCGGCCGGGTCCAGGCCGATCAGGCCGTGCCGGCGCAAGCCGGTGCCGGCCTCCCCGTGTGCCATGCCGGTACCGGCCCAGGGCCCCCAGGCCACGGACGTGGCGGGCAGCCCGCGGGCATGGCGGCGCGCGGCGAGCGCGTCCAGGTGGGCGTTGGCGGCCGCGTAGCCGCCCTGCCCGCCGCTGCCCCAGGTGCCGGCGATCGAGGAGAACAGGACGAACGCGTCCAGGGGCGCACCGTCGAGCAGTTCGTCGAGGTGCGTCGCGCCGAGCGCCTTGGCGGCAAGCTCCTCGTTGTCGGTCTCGTCGGTGCGGTCCGCGATGCGGGCGACGCGGACCACACCGGCGGCGTGGAAGACGGCACTGGGCAGGTCCCCGGCCGCACGCAGGCGATCCAGCAGCCCGGCGACCGCGGCCCGGTCGGCCACATCGCAGGCCAGCACGGTGACCCGCGCGCCCGAGCGCTCGAGGTCGGCGGCGAGTCCGGCGGCGCCGGGCGCCGCGATGCCGCGCCGGCCGGCGAGCACGAGGTGTCCGGCACCGTCGGCGGCCAGCGCGCGGGCCACCTCGGCGCCGACGCCGCCGGTACCGCCGGTGATGAGGACGGTGCCGGTCGGGGTCCAGCGGGCCCGCGACGGCGCCACGGCCCGAGCTGCGGCCCGGGCGGAGCGCACGAGACGACGACCGAACGCCCCGGCCGGGCGGATGGCGATCTGGTCCTCGTCACCGAAGGCACCGGCCAGGGCCGCGACGAGCATGCGCAGGGCGCCGGGATCCGATACAGAGGGCAGGTCCACCAGGCCGCCCCAGAGGTTCGGGTGCTCCAGGGCTGCGACCCGGCCGAGACCCCAGATCCGCGCCTGGAACGGGTCCGGGGCCGCGTCCTGGGCCACGCCGGACGTGACGCACCAGAGCCGAGCGGCGATACCGGCGTCGAGCGTGGCCTGCACGAGCCGGACGGTCGGGGTGAGGCCGTCACCGCCCGACGCGAGCAGGGACAGCACCCCCACCGCCGCGGTGCCGGCGAGCCGTTCAGCCAGTTCCGAGCGAGTGGTCGCGGGCCCGACCGGCAGCACGGTCACCTCGGCGCCGTACTCGGCGAGTGCCGCTTCGGCAGCGTGCGCCGCCTCGCCGGCGGCCGGCACCACGAGCAGCCACCGTCCGGTGAGGCGGGGGTCACGCGGCGCGGCGAGCGGCTCCCACGAGATCTCGTAGCGCCAGGCCGCGGCGTTGCGCTCCTGGCGTGCGCGCGAATGCCAGGTCGACAGCGCCGGCAGCACCTCGCCGAGCGGTGCCCGGTCGTCGACGTTGAGCAGGGCGGCCAGGCCCGGGGCGTCGGAGCGCTGGATCAGGTCCCAGAAGCCGTCCGCGTCGTCCGCCGGCTTGGCGGGCGCGGCGGTGGGCCAGAAACGCCGGTGCTGGAAGGGATAGGTGGGCAGATCGACCTGGCGTCCCGGCGCGGGCCAGGTGACCGGTACGCCCCGCACGTGCAGGCCGGCCAGTGCGGCGATCACCGACCGCACCTCGGGACGGTGCTTGGCCAGCAGCGTCAGCGGCGTGAACCCGCTGTCCGGGGGCAGGCACTCGGCCAGCATCGCGGTGAGCACGCCGCCCGGCCCGACCTCGAGGAACGTGGTGGCACCCTCGGCCCGTAGCCGCCGGGCGCCGTCGAGGAAGCGCACGGTGCCACGTACGTGCCGCACCCAGTAGTCGGCGGAGCACAGCTCCTCCCCCGAGGCCGGCTCGCCGGTCAGGTTGGAGATCACCGGTAGCCGCGGCCGGGCGTACGCGATGGACTCCGCGATGGCGCGGAACGCGTCCAGCATCGGGTCCATGTGCGCGGAGTGGAACGCATGGCTGACGGCGAGCCGCCGGGACCGGCGGCCGAGCCGGCTGAACCGTTCGGCGACGGCCCGCACCGCGTCCTCGTCCCCGCTGAGCACGGTCGCGGTGGGTCCGTTGACCGCCGCGATCGCCGCCGGGCCACCGGCGAGCGCCTCGCGGACCTCCACCTCGGTCGCCTCCACCGCCACCATGACGCCACCCGCCGGCAGCTCGTCCATGAGGCGCCCGCGGGCGGCGACCAGCCTGGCGACGTCGGCAAGGCCCAGTACGCCGGCGACGTGAGCGGCGGCGAGCTCGCCGACGGAGTGTCCGATCAGCAGGTCCGGCCGTACTCCACGCTGTTCCAGCAGGCGGTACAGGGCCACCTCGACGGCGAGGAGCGCGGGCTGGGTGTAGCGGGTCCGGTGCAGCAGGGACGCCGCCTCGGTGCCCTCGGCGGCGAACATGATGTCCCGCAACGACAGGTCGAGGTGCGGCTCGAGGTGGGCGAGCACCTCGTCGAGGGCGTCGGCGAACGCCGGCTCGGCGCGGTAGAGCTCGGCGCCCGCCGCGGCGATCTGGCTGCCCTGGCCGGGGAAGAGGAAGGCGGTCCGGCCCGTTGTGTCCGCGCTGCCGGTCACGAGCGCCGCGTCCGGGAGACCGTCGGCGAGCGCGGCGAGCGCCTGCCTCGTCCGGGTGCCGTCGTGGCGCAGGATCGCGGCGCGGTGCCGCAGCCGGGCCCGCCCGGTGGCGAGGGTGTGGGCCACGTCCGCCGGGTCGTCGCCGGGGTGGGTGTCCAGATGCGCGCCGAGGAGGGTGGCCTGGGCCCGCAACGCCTCCGGGGTCGCGGCGGAGAGCAGCAGGGGCGCCGGGAGCCCGTCGACGGGAACGTTCGCGTCCGCGTCGGTCGCGGGCGCCTCTTCGAGTACCACGTGCGCGTTCGTGCCGCTGATGCCGAACGACGAGACGCCGGCCCGCCGGGGCTGACCGGCACGGGGCCACTCGGTCAGGCCGGTGAGCAGCCGCAGTCCGGACGCGGACCAGTCGACGTGCGGCGTGGGCGCGTCGACGTGCAGGGTCGGCGGGAGCGCGGCGTGACGCATGGCCAGCGCCATCTTGATCACGCCCGCCATGCCCGCGGCGGCCTGGGTGTGGCCGATGTTGGACTTGACCGAGCCGATCCACACCGGATCGTCGGCGCCGTGTTCGGCGCCGTACACGGCCTGCAGCGCCTGCGCCTCGATCGGGTCGCCGAGCCTGGTGCCGGTGCCGTGGGTCTCGACCGCGCCGACGTCGGCGGCACGGATTCCGGCGTCCTGCAGCGCGGCACAGATGACCTGCTGCTGGGCGGTGCCGTTGGGCGCGGTGAGCCCGTTGCTGGCGCCGTCCTGGTTGATCGCGGTGCCGGCGACGAGCGCGAGCACTCGGTGGCCGAGGCGGCGGGCGTCGCAGAGCCGCTCCATCAGCAGGACCCCGGCCCCTTCGGACCAGGAGGTGCCGTCGGCGTCCGCGGAGAAGGCCTTGCACCGGCCGTCCGGTGCGAGGCCTCGCTGCCGGCTGAACTCGACGAAGACCGTCGGGCCGCTCATGACGGTGACGCCGCCGGCCAGCGCCTGCACACACTCGCCTCGGCGCAGCGCCTGCGCGGCCAGATGCATCGCGACCAGTGAGGAGGAACAGGCTGTGTCGAGGGTGACCGCGGGACCGTTCAGGCCGAGGGTGTAGGCGACACGGCCGGACAGGATGCTCGCGCTGATACCGGTCAGGACGTGGCCTTCCACGTCCGCGTCGGCCTCGGCGAGCCGCGACATGTAGTCCTGGCCGTTGGTGCCGACGAAGACGCCGACGGACCCGCCCCGCAGCGAACCGGGGTCGATCCCGGCGTGTTCGATCGCCTCCCACGTCGTCTCGAGCAGCAGCCGCTGCTGGGGATCCATGGCCAGCGCCTCGCGGGGTGAGATCCCGAAGAACTCCGCGTCGAAGCCGCCCGCGTCGGCCAGGAAGCCGCCGCGCCGGCTGTACGTGGTGCCCGGTCGCTCGCGGTCCGGGTCGTACAGCCGGGCGGTGTCCCAGCCGCGGTCCTCGGGCCAGTCGGTGATGGCTTCCCTGCCTTCGGCGAGCAGCTGCCAGAACGCGTCGGGTCCGTGCACGTCGCCGGGGAAGCGACAGCCGATGCCGACGATCGCGATCGGCTCGTCGGACGCGTCCGGTGCCGCGGGGGCCCCCGGTTGCGCCGCCGCGGCGGCCGGTGTCCCGGTTCCGGCGAGCTCCGTGGCCAGGTGGGCGGCGAGTGCCCGCGGCGTGGCGTGGTCGAAGACCAGGGTGGTCGGCAGCCGCAGGCCGGTGGCGGCGGCGAGCCGATTACGCAGGTCGACCGCGTTGAGCGAGTCGAAGCCCATCTCGGCGAAGGCGCGTGCCGGGTCCACGGCGGAGGAGGTGTCGTGGCCCAGAACCCGGGCGGCCAGGTCACGGACGAGGCCGGTGAGCAGGTGTACCCGCTCGGGGCCGGGCATGGACGCGAGCCGGGTGCGCAGCGAGCCCAGGTCCTCGGCGGCCTCCGCCGGGTCGTCCGGGTCGTCCGTGCCGGGCAGGCCACCGAGCAGGGCCGAGCGGCGCATGCGACCGGACGCGACGAAGCGTGACCAGTCGACGTCCGCGACGACGGTGCTCTCCCCGCCGCCGGCCAGGATCCGTTCCAGCGCCTGGATCGCCGTAGCGGGGTCCATGGCCCGGACGCCGGAGCGCTCCAGCTGATCCACGCTGCGCTGGTCCACCATGCCGGGGCCGCCCCACACGCCCCAGGCCACCGAGGTGGCCGGGAGGCCCGCCGCTCGCCGCTCGGCGGCGAACGCGTCCAGCGCGGCGTTCGCCGCGGCGTAGTTGGCCTGGCCGGCGCCGCCCACGACGCCGCTGAGCGAGGAGAACATCACGAAGGCGTCGAGGTCGCGATCCCTGGTCGCCTCGTGCAGGTTGACGGCGCCGGCGAGCTTGATCCGCAGTACGGTGCTCAACCGCTGCGGCGTCATGGCGTCGAGGACGCCGTCGTCGAGGACGCCGGCCGCGTGGAACACGGCGCTCAGGGGCCACTGCCCGGGGATCGCGGCGAGCGCGGCGTCGAGCTGTTCCGGGTCGGCGACGTCGGCCGCGGTGATGGTCACGGCGCAGCCGAGGCCGGTGAGCTCCTCGCGCAGCTCCGCCGCGCCGGCGGCCGCCATGCCGCTGCGGCTGAGCAACAGCAGGTGCGGGGTGCCGTGCGCCGCGAGGCGGCGGGCGAGGTGGGCACCGAGCCCGCCGGTGCCGCCGGTGATCAGGACCGTGCCCGAGCCGGGCCGGCGTTGCGGCGCCGGGCCCGGCCGGGGGGCGGGCGTCAGCCGGCGTCCGTACACACCGGTGGATCGCACCGCGACCTGGTCCTCGTCACGGACGGCGGACAGGACCGTCCGGAGCCGGGCGACGACTCGTTCGTCCACGCGCGGAGGCAGGTCGACCAGGCCGCCCCAGCGCTCCGGCTGTTCCAGGGCCACGGTGCGGCCGAGGCCGGCGACGGCGGCGTGGGCGGCCGGTCCGGGCCGCTCCCCGGAGCCGATGGCGGCCACGGCGCGCGTGGCGAACCACAGCGGGGCATACACCTCGGCGTCGCCGAGGCTCTGCACGAGCGTGAGGGTGAGCGACAGGCCGCCGGGCAGGTCGGGGTGGCCGGGCTGCGGGCGCGGCTCGTCGGCAAGCAGCGACAGAACTCCGGCGACGGTACGGTCACCCAGCGCCTCGCGGATCAGCGCGGTCAGCGACTGCCGGTCCTCGGCCGGCCCGGGGACGGCAAGCTGGATGATCTCCAGGCCGGCCGAGGCGAGCGCGGCGGGTACGTCGTCGCCGGTGCCGGCGTGCTCCGGGGTCACCACGAGCCAGGGCCCGGCCGACGGCGTCGCGGGAGGCAGGGACAGCGGTTGCCATGCCACCCGGTAGCACCACGAGTCGGCGCGCTCGGCTCCGGCACGCCGGGCGCGCCACGCGGACAGCGCCGGCAGGACTTTGCTCAGCGCGTCGGCGTCGACATCGAGCATGTCCGCGAGCTCGGCCGGCGAACGGTTGTCGAGCTCGCGCAGGATGTCGCCGCCCGTGGCGGTCGCGGACGGTGTCGCCGGCGGGCCCGGCCAGTAGCGCCGGCGCTGGAACGGATAGGTGGGCAGCTCGATCGGCGGGGTCGCGGCGCCGCCGAGCGCGCCGGTCCAGTCGACGGGCAGGCCCCGCGCCCAGGCTTCGCCCAGCGAGCGCAGCAGGCGCCGCAGCCCGTCCTCGCCGCGCCGCAGGGTTCCGAGGGCCACGACCGGCGTGCCGGCGGCCTGGGCGGTGTCCTCGATGCCGGCCGTGAGCACCGGATGCGGGCTCATCTCGAGGAAGGTGGTGTGGCCGGATTCGGCCAGTGCTCGCACGGCGGGCGCGAAGGCGACGGTCTGGCGCAGGTTGCGGTACCAGTAGTCGGCGTCCAGGGCGGCGCTGTCCACCCAGCCGCTGTCCACGGTCGAGTAGAACGGCACCGTTCCGGTCAGCGGGCTCAGCCCGGCCAGCGCCGCCCGCAGGGAGTCACGGACTTCTTCGACCTGCGCCGAATGCGAGGCGTAGTCGACCTCGACGAGTCGCGCCCGCACGTCACTCGCGGCGCACCGCGCCACCAACTCCGTGACAGCGTCGGGATCGCCCGCCACCACCGTCGCCGCCGGCCCGTTGACCGCGGCGATACCGATCCGGCCGGACCAGGGCGCGATCAGCTCCGCCGTCTCCTCCCGCGACCGAGCGACCGACGCCATCCGACCCTTACCCGCGAGAACACGCAAAGCCTTGCTGCGCAGTGCGACGACCTTCGCTCCGTCCTCCAGCGACAGCCCACCGGCCACCACCGCCGCCGCGATCTCCCCCTGCGAATGCCCCAC